>DATKQA010000432.1:0-2147 GCA_035523835.1 Candidatus Sulfotelmatobacter sp. | reverse complement strand
CTCGCGCGGCGCTCCGGCGCGGCAGGGTCTGGCGCGGCTGGGTCTGGCGCGACAGGGTCTTGCCTTGGCGCGCCCGCTGGGCGACCTTGCCGGCCAACCCGACAATCCCGGATAGCAAGAGCGAGGGTGCAGCCGTGAACGATTCAGTGATCACCGAATCGACGAAGCGTTTCAAGTGGGTCGGCACGCGACCGATCCGTCCGGATGGCGTACCCAAGGTGACCGGCCGCGCATTGTACGGCGGCGACCTGCGGATGCCCGGCATGTTGTTCGGCCGCGTGCTGCGCTCGCCGCATGCGCATGCCCGCATCAGGTCGATCGACACCAGCGCCGCGGAAGCGCTGCCCGGCGTCAAGGCGGTGGTGACGGCGAAGGATTTCCCCGACCAGAAGTTCGAATATATCGGGCCGGAGCGCGTGGCGCAGAATTTCTGGCACATCACCCGCAACGTGATGGCGCGTGAGAAGACGCTGTATGAGGGCCACGCCGTCGCAGCGGTGGCCGCCAGCAGCGCCTCGATTGCCGAGGAGGCACTGCGGCTGATCAAGGTCGATTACGAAGTGCTGCCGCACGTCATCGACGTCGATGACGCGATGGCCCCGGACGCGCCGCTGTTGTTCGAGGACATGATCACGCGCGGCATCGAGCCGGCGCCGACCAGGCCCTCCAACATCTCGAAGCGGCTGGAATTCAAGGTCGGCGACGTGGACAAGGGTTTCGCCGAGGCCGATGTCGTGATCGAGAAGGAATTCAAGACCGCGGCGGTGCATCAGGGCTATATCGAGCCGCACGCTTGCTCTGCCAGCTTCGGTGCCGACGGCCAGATTGAGCTGTGGACCTCGAGCCAGGGGCATTTCCAGATGCGTGCGCTGACCGCGGCGCTGCTGGGCATGAAGATCGGCGACATCCGTGCCTATGCCGCGGAGATCGGCGGCGGCTTCGGCGGCAAGACGGTGACCTATCTCGAGCCGCTGGCCGTGCTGCTGTCGAAGAAGTCCGGCCGTCCGGTGCGGCTGATGATGAGCCGCGAGGAGGTGTTCAAGGGCACCGGTCCGACCTCCGGCTCGTCCATGTGGGTGAAGATCGGCGTCAAGCGGGACGGCACCATCACCGCCGCTGACGGCATCTTCAAGTTCCAGGCCGGTGCCTTCCCCGGCTCGCCGGTGATGAACGGCTGCCTATGCTCGTTCGCACCCTACGCGATCGAGAACATGCGCGCGGTCGGCTACGACGTGGTGTCCAACCGGCCGAAATCCGCGGCGTATCGCGCGCCCGGCTCGCCGATCTCCGCCTTCGCGGTGGAGAGCGTGCTGGATATCTGCGCGCAGAAGATCGGCATGGACCCGGTCGAAATGCGCCTGAAGAACGCAGCCCATGTCGGCACGCCGACCATCTTCGGACCGAAGCATGCGCATGAGGGCTACGCCGAGACGCTGAAGGCGTTGCAGAACCACCCGGCGTACCAGACGAAGCTGGGGCCGAACCAGGGGCGTGGCGTTGCCTCCGGCTACTGGTTCAACGGCGGCGGCGAGTCGAGCGCGACCATCCAGGTGAATGCCGACGGCACCGTGCTGGTGGCGACGGGTTCGCCCGATATCGGCGGGTCGCGCGCCTCGATGGCGCTGATGGCGGCGGAGACGCTGGGCGTGGACTACAACACCGTCCGCGCGATCGTCGCCGACACCGGTTCGGTCGGCTACACCCACGTGACCGGCGGCTCGCGCGTGACGTTTGCCAGCGGCACCGCGGTGGTGAACGCGACCAAGACCGTGATCAGGGACCTGTGCAAGCGCGCTGCCGTCATCTGGGACGTCGACCCCGAGGCGGTGATCTGGGAGGACGGCTTCGCCAGGCCGGCCGGCGCCAATGTCGGCAAATTCGAACCGCTGTCGCTGAAGGCGCTGGCGGCGAAGGCGTCGGCGACCGGCGGCCCGATCACCGCGGCCGCTTCGGTGAATGCCGGCGGCCAGGCGCCGGGCTTCTCGTCGCAGTTCTGCGACGTGGAGGTGGATCCGGAGACCGGCAAGGTCACTATTCTCCGGTTTGTCGCCGCACAGGACGTGGGCCGCGCCATTCACCCGAGCTACGTCGAGGGGCAGATCCAGGGTGGCGTGGTGCAGGGCATCGGCTGGGCGCTGAACGAGGAA
>DATKQA010000431.1:0-7068 GCA_035523835.1 Candidatus Sulfotelmatobacter sp. | reverse complement strand
GATTTGTAACCAGTTGGTTACGTCATTACGCCCGAGTCGCGAAACGCGGTCAACCATTGCTTCTGCCCAAATAACGGCGTGCCAAGGAGAGGAACACCGATGAACTTTGTACGGCGCTTCATTCTTTCGGCCGCGGCCATTATCGCCGTCGCCGCCCCGCTCTCCGCGCGCGCCGCCGAAAAGGTGGATTTCATCCTGAACTGGATCGCCGGCGGCGATCACGCTCCCTACTACTACGCCAAGAAGATGGGCTGGTACGAGAAGGCCGGCATCGACCTCAATATCGAACAGGGCAAGGGCTCGGCGGTCGCGGTGCAGAAGGTCGGCGCCGGTGTCGATCCGATCGGCCTCGCCGACATGGGCAGCGTGCTGGTGGCACGCGGCAAGGGCGCCGACATGGTCGCCGTATTCAACGTCTACGCCAATTCGCCGCAGGGCCTCTACTGGCTGAAAAGCTCCGGCATCAAGTCGGTCAAGGACCTGGTCGGCAAGCGCATCGGCAATCCGCCCGGCGACGGCGCCCGCGTCATGTGGCCGGCGCTGGCCAAGGCGAACGGCATCGATCCCAAATCGGTCACCTGGGTCAATATCGACGCCAATGCCAAGCTTGCCGCCTTGAAGGCGCACTCGATCGACGCCACGACCTCGTTCTACAACCTGCATCACGTGTTCAAGAAGGAGCTCGGCGCCGACATGGGATTCCTCGCCTGGAAAGATGCCGGGCTCAATCCCTACGGCAATTCCATCGTGGTCAATGCCGATTATCTCAAGGCGCACAAGCCGGTGGTCGCCGCCTTCGTGAAAGTGACGCAAAAAGCCTTCGCCACCTGCGTCGCCGAGCCCAAGCCCTGCATCCAGGCGCTGGTCGAGGCCAACGGCGCACTGCAATTCGACAACGAGCTGACCAATTGGGGCGAGGTCGAGGAGTTGATGAGCGACAAGATCTCGCGCACCGTGGCGCTCGGCTGGCATGACGACGCCCGCATGGCCTCCGACTACAACCTGGTCAAGGAATATATCGGCTACGACAAGCCCTACGACGTCAAGACGATCTATACCAACGAGTTCCTCGACAAATCGATCAAGATGACCAAGTAGGGGCGTTCAGCCGAGTTCGGGGCCGGCGACGACGAAGCTGCGCGCCGGATCGTCGAAGGCCATGGCGCCGCCAAAGACCATGCGGGTCAGCGGCCGCTCCACCTGGAAGCCGCCGGCGGCAAGCCAGGCCGCGACGTCGGCATGGCGGTCCGCCAGGTCGATGTAGACGCGCCCCGACGCCGCGGCGAGGCCCTGCGCCAACAGCGCTGCGGCAACCTCCGCATCCTCCGCCACCAGGGGGCCGAACTGGCTGGCGACGCGACCGTCGCGACCCAGCATGAAGCCGGCGATTTCGCCGTAGCGGAGCGCGAGCAGGCCGAGTGCGGGCCGGCGGGTCTGCAGATGCATGAGCAGCCGGCCGCGTTCGGCGCCGAAGGCGGCGGCATCATAGGCGCGCAGCATCGGCCAGTCGGCCGCCGCGATCGGCTTGATGATCAGGTTCTGCATCGGCGGCGGCGCGGCCCGGCCGGCGGGGCCGGCGAGGCGCTTCATGCCCCAGACGCCGTGAAAGCCGAGCGCGCGATAGACCGGCTGCCCGGCCGGCGTCGCGTCGAGCACCGGCACCACGCCGGCGGCGGTCAGTTCGCCGATGCAATGGCGCATCAGGCGCGTGGCCAGGCCGCGGCGGCGGTACGCGGCGGCAACCAGGACCATGCTGATCCAGGCAAAGCCCTCGTAGGGCAGGGTGATGGCGGTGGCGATCAGGTTGCCGGCATGATCGTCGATGGCGAAGCCGCGGCCGAGCTCCAGCATGATGCGCCAATCGGCAGCGACCTGATTCCAGCCGACCGCGGCATTGAGCGCGCAGGCGGCGGCTATGTCGTCGGCCGCGAGAGCGCGGATCGGCCGCGCCGCGGCATCAGTAGCTGCCATCGCGCGTATCGTAGTGCGTGTCCTTGCCGAGGCTCGGCATGTCGCGCTGCAGCCAGTCGGCCACCCAGTCGATCATGCGCGCGAGCGGCACGCTCGGATAGCCGAACAGCCGCATGGCCTCGCCGGTATTGACCAGCCAGGCGGTCGGCGCCTCCTCGCCGGCGATCGCCGGCCGCTTGCCGAAGCGGCGGCCAAACTCGCCGGCCAGGGCGCGGATGCTGATGGTTTCCGGCCCGCTGACATTGAGCGGCGAGGTCGGCGCCGTGCAATGCCCGAGGGCGCGCAGCACCATGGCATTGGCATCGCCCTGCCAGATCACGTTGACGTGGCCCATGGCGACATCGATGGTCGCGCCGGTCAGCACCTTGCGCGCCACGTCGTGCAGCACGCCGTAACGCATGTCGATGGCATAGTTCAGCCGGATGATGCGGCCCGGCGTCGCCTTGCTTCGCGAGAAATGCTGGAACATGCGCTCGCGGCCGAGGCAGGAATTGGCATAATCCCCCGGCGGCGGCACCGCCGGCGTCTGTTCCGTGGCGCCGCCATGGCGCACGTCGACATAGGGATAGACGCAGCCGGTGGAGAAGGCGACGATGCGCGAGCCGGCGAAAGCCTCCGCCACCAAGGCAGGGGCAAACACGTTCATCGCCCAGGTGAGCTCCTCCTGCCCGGTCGAGCCGAACTTGCGGCCGGCCATATAGACGACGTTGGCGAGCTTGGGCAGCCGGTCGATCGCGTTCCGGTCGAGCAGGTCGGCGGCGATGCACTCGACGCCCGCGGCTTCGAGCCGCTCGCGTAGGCCGGGCTCGCTGAAGCGCGCCACGCCGATGACGCGCTTCTCCGGCGCCGCGCGCTTGGCGAGCCGCGCCAAGGTCGGTCCCATCTTGCCGCCGACGCCGAGCACCATGATGTCGCCGGCGAGGGCGCGCATAGCGGCGACCAGCGCCGGCGTCGGCCGAGTCATCACGTCCTCGAGATGCGCCACGTCGGCAAAACGGTCGGGCCAGTCGGCAGCGGACGTGGTCATGCAAGAAACTCCGGCAAATCCGCGCTGGTCCACTTCGGGTCCGCGCGCTATTAGTAACCAGTTGGATACTTACGCCAGGCACGACGCCCTGGCAAGCAAGCGGAGGCCATCGGCATGGCGGATTTGCCGCGGATCAAGACCACGGTCGTCGGTTCCTATCCGGTGCCCGACTGGCTGGCGGCGCTGCCCTCGGAACAGGCGCTGACGGACGCAACGCGCGTCGTGCTCGCCACCCAGGAGCGGGCCGGCATCGATCTCGTCTGCGACGGCGAACTCTACCGCTTCGACGTCAACCATCCCGAGACGAACGGGATGATCGAGTATTTCGTGCGGCCGATGGCCGGCATCCGCAGCGCCATCACCTTCGACGAACTGGTCGCCTACCGTGCCGAGCCGGGCATGCGCTTCCGCACGCGCCCGCCCGGCGCCGTCGATGGCCCGATCGGCAGCGGCACGCTCGACCTGCCGGAAGCCTGTGCGCGCGCCCGGCGATTGGCGACGCGGCCGCTGAAATTCACCCTCACCGGCCCGCACATGCTGGCCAAGACGCTGGTGGACTACCACTACCGCGACCGCGCGGCGCTGGCCCTTGCCATCGCCGCGGCACTGGCCGAACAGGTGCGCCATCTCGATGCCGACGTGGTGCAGATCGACGAGGCCAACCTGCCGGGCAGCCCGGACGAATGGCGCTGGGCCGGCGCGGCGATCAATCGCGTGCTGGACGCGGTGCCGACCATCGGTGCCGTGCATCTCTGCTTCGGCAACTACGGCGGCCAGTCGATCCAGCGCGGCACCTGGGGCAAGCTGATGGATTATCTCAACAGCCTGCATGCCGACCATATCGTCATGGAGAACGCGCATCGCCCGGCCGAGGAGCTTGCGGCGTTCAAAGAGCTGCGGCCGGAAATCGGCATGGGCCTCGGCGTCGTCGACATCAAGGCGACGGAGGTCGAATCCGCCGACGCGATCGCACGGGCGATCGAGCGCGCCGAAAAGCTGATCGGCGCCGGCCGGGTGAAATACGTCCATCCCGATTGCGGCTTCTGGATGCTCAAGCGACCGATCGCCGATGCCAAGATCCGCGCCCTGGTGCTCGGCCGCGATCGCTACGAAGGCCGCTGACCGAGGCCCAGTCAAGATCGGGCGAGCGGAGATATGGCCGCCGGGCCACCATGAAACCGCAATTTGGAGGAAGACCGATGGAGGTGATTCTGCTTGGTACCGGCTCACCGCTGCCGAGCGCGCAGCGCGCCGGCCCCGCGACCTTGGTGAAGGCGGGGGGAGCGAACCTGCTGGTCGACTGCGGCCGCGGCGTGATCATGCGGCTGACCGCCGCCGGCGTGGCGCCGCCGGCCATTTCCGCCATCCTGCTGACCCACATGCACTCCGACCACATCACCGATCTGAACGACGTCATCACCAGCCATTGGGTGATGAACCCGGCGCCGGCGACGCTCAAGGTATTCGGGCCGAAGGGCGCCAAGGCCCTGGTCGAGGCGACGCTGGCCATGCTGGCTTTCGACGTCAAATACCGCATCGATCACCATGCCGATCTGAATGCGCCGCCGCAGGTGGAAACGACCGAACTGTCGCCGGGCGACAGATTCACGGTCGGCGGCTGCGCCATTTCCGCGCATCGCACGGATCATTCGCCGGTCTTCCCGACCCTCGGCTATCGCATCGAGTGCGAGGGCGCCGTTGCCGCCCTGGCCGGCGACACCATCCCCTGCCCCGAACTCGACGCGATGTGCCAAGGCGCCGATATCTACGTGCAGACCGTCATCCGCGACGATCTGGTGAAGCGCGTGCCGTCCAAGCGCCTGCAGGACATTCTGGACTACCACTCGACCGTGGCCCAGGCGGCGCAGACGGCAGAGCGTGCCGGCGTGCGGACCCTGATGCTCACCCACTACGTGCCCCTGCTTCTGCCCGGCCAGGAAGAGGCGTGGCGCGCGCTCGCCCGCGCGCACTTCACGGGCGACATCGTGCTCGGCGACGATTTGACCTCCGCCAAAGCCGCCGGGCGGGCGTGATCCGGGCCGCGAAGCCCGTCGGACCCAATGTCGCGCGGCGCCCTACAAATCCTGAGGCGTCGGGCTAACGGAACCGTGTCGCACTGAACGGCGCCAGGTCGATCGCCGGCGGGCGCCCGGCGACGAGATCGGCGGTGACGCGGCCGGTCATCGAGCCGGCGACCAGGCCGACATGGCCGTGACCGAAGGCATAAAAGGCGTTGGCGTAGCGGCTTGAGGGACCGATCACCGGCAGCGAATCCGGCATGCTCGGCCGGAAACCCATCCAGAGCGACAGCCGCTCGTCCGGGATTTCGCGTGCCAGCCCCGGATACATGTCCTGGCCCTGGCGCAGCAGGATGCGGGCGCGGCGCCAGTCGGGCGGCGCTTCCAGCCCGGCGAATTCCACCGTGCCGGCGAAACGTAGACCGGGCTCCATCGGCGTCGCCACGAACTTGCCCTCCGCCGACATGGTGGGAATGCGCGGCGCCACTTCCGGGTCTTTGAGCATGACGTGATAGCCGCGCTCGGTGTCGAGCGGCAGAACATCGCCGAGCTTGGCGGCCAGGGGCCTGGACCAGGCGCCGGCGGCCAGCACCACCGCCGAGGCGGGTTGGTGCCCGTCGGCCGTGGTCACCGCGACGACGCGGTCGTCGATCACGTCGAAGGCTTCCGCAGCGAGCCGGCGGACCATGCCGCCGTTGCGCACGAAGGCCTCCGCCAGGCTTTGCACCAGGCGCAGCGGATTGCTGCAATGGCCGTTCTCCGCGATCAGCCGGCCGCGGACGAAGTCGCGCGACAGCGCCGGTTCGAGCTGGCGCAGGTCGTCGGCGGTCAGCTCCTGGATCTCGACGCCGTTGTCGCGGCGAAGCTGGTTGACCCCGGCATCCCCGGCGAAGGCGGCCGCGCTCTTGTAGGCGAAGAGATGGCCGGCGCGGTGCACCAGGTCCTCGGCGCCGGCCGCCTTCACCAGCGGCCGGTAGGTCTCGATCGAGGGCGCGAGCAGGGTGCGGAGCGCGCGCGCCTGGGCCTGCACCTTCTCCGGCTTGCCGGCCTGCACGAAGCGCCAGAGCCAGGGCAGCAGCACCGGCAGATAGCGCCAGCGGATGGCGAGCGGCCCCATCGGATCGAGCAGCCAGCCCGGCACCTTGGCCAGCGTGCCGGGGAGCGACATGGGCACCACCGACGAGCCGTTCAGGCAGCCGGCGTTGCCGTAGGAAGCGCCCTCGCCCGGCGCGCCGGGATCCAGCACCACCACCGGGCGTCCGTCGCGCTGCAGATAGCTGGCCGCGGCCATGCCGACGATGCCGGCACCGATCACCACCACGGGCGCCTCGCCGGTCACAGGGTCAGCCCGCCATCGACATGGATGCACTGGCCGGTGACATAGGCGGCCTCCGGCCCGAGCAGGAAGGCGACCATGGCCGCCACCTCGTCCGGTAGGCCGAGACGGCCGAGCGGAATGCGCGCCGCGGCCGCGCGCCAGCGTGCGGGATCGAGCGCGGAATGCGCCGCCGCATCCTTCTGGATATAGCCCGGCACCACGCAATTGACCGTGATCCCGGCCGAGGCAAACTGCGCCGCGAGCGAGCGGGCCAGGCCCTCCAGCCCGGCCTTGGCCGCGGCGGAGGCCGGAAAGACATCGCCGCCGAGCTTGAACTCATGGGCGACGAAGGAACTGATGGCGACGATACGGCCGGCCGGCGACCGCCGGAGCAGGCCCTCCGCCGCGGTCGCCAGACGGAACAGGCTCTGCAGCACCACCGCCAGCGAACGGTCGAAACCGGCCTGGTCCAGTTCGCCAAGCGGACGCCGGTCGGCAAAGCCGGCATTGGAGACGACGGCATCGAGGGCGCCGAACCGCGCCTCGGTCTCCCCCACCAGCCGCGCCGCGACCGCCGGCTCCGTCAGGTCGCCGACCAGCACCTGGCAGGCGGCGCCTTTCTCGGCGCAGGCGGCGGCCACCGCCTCCGCCCGGTCGCGTCGCGACCCCGTATGCACGGCCAGCGCCACGCCGGGCGCGGCGAGCTTGCGGCAGATGGCCGCGCCGATGCCGCT
>DATKQA010000430.1:0-2912 GCA_035523835.1 Candidatus Sulfotelmatobacter sp. | reverse complement strand
GTCCGGTGATCCACCAATAGCCGTCGTCGTCGTGCCGGCAGCCGTCGCCGGTGAAATACTTGCCTTTGTAGGTCGAGAAATAGGTCTGCACGAAGCGGTCGTGATCGCCGTAGACGGTGCGCATCTGCCCCGGCCAGCTGCGGACGATGCAAAGATTGCCGGACGCCGCGCCTTCCTGCGGCTCGCCTTTCTCGTCGACGATCTGCGGCTCGACCCCGAAGAAAGGGAAGCCGGCGGCGCCCGGCTTCATGCTGTGGGCACCGGGCAGGGTGGTGATCATGTGGCCGCCGGTCTCGGTCTGCCACCAGGTGTCGACGATCGGGCAGCGGCCGTCGCCCACCACCCTGTGGTACCAGAGCCACGCCTCCGGATTGATCGGCTCGCCGACGGTGCCGAGCAGGCGCAGCGACGCCCGCGAGGTCCGCTTCACCGGCTCGTCGCCCTCCCTCATCAGAGCTCGGATCCCGGTCGGGGCGGTGTAGAGGATCTCCACCTTGTGCTTGTCGATGACCTGCCAGAAGCGCGAGGCATCGGGGTGGTTCGGCACGCCCTCGAACATCAGCGTGGTGGCGCCGTTGGCGAGCGGTCCGTAGAGGATGTAGCTGTGGCCGGTGACCCAGCCCACGTCGGCCGTGCACCAGTAGATGTCGCCGTCGTGATAGTCGAAGACATACTGGTGCGTCAGCGACACATAGACCATATAGCCGCCGGTCGTGTGCAGCACGCCCTTCGGCTTGCCGGTGGAACCGGAGGTATAGAGGATGAAGAGCGGGTCCTCGGCGCCCATCGGCTCGGGCGGGCAATCGGCGCCGACCTTGGCCGCGGCCTCGTGGTACCAGAGGTCGCGCGCGCCGTTCCAGCCGATCTGGCCGCCGGTGTGCTGCACCACCAGCACGGTCTTGACGTCGGGGCATTGCTTCAAGGCTTCGTCGGTATTCGCCTTCAGCGGCACCTTGCGGCCGCCGCGCAGGCCCTCGTCGGCGGTGATGACGAAGGTGGATTTGCAGTCGAGCACGCGCCCGGCCAGGCTGTCGGGCGAGAAGCCGCCGAACACCACCGAATGCACCGCGCCGATGCGGGCGCAAGCCAGGATGGCATAGGCCGCGGCCGGAATCATCGGCAGGTAGATGGTGACGCGGTCGCCCTTCCTGACGCCGTTCGCCTTCAGCACGTTGGCGAAGCGGCAGACCTCGGCATGAAGCTGCTTGTAGGTGATGGTTGCGGAATCCTTGGGGTCGTCGCCTTCCCAGATGATGGCCGGCTGGTTGCCGCGCTTGGCCAGGTGGCGGTCCAGGCAATTGGCCGCGGCATTGAGCACGCCGTCGTGGTACCAGCGGACATGCAGGTCGTCGGCGCCAAAGGAGACATCCTTGATTTTGCTGTAGGGCTTGATCCAGTCGATGCGCTTGCCCTGCTCGCGCCAGAAACCCTCGGGATCATCGATCGAGCGGCGGTACAGCGCGGCATAGCCGGCCTCGTCGCACCAGGCCTTCTTTGCCCAATCGGCGGTGACCGGAAAGAGGGTTTTGTCGCTCATGGCAGGCATCCTCCCTGGACTGGCATTCTCGGCGTGCGCCCCGCGCGGCCAGTCTAGCCAATCTTCGCCGTCGCGGGCAAAGCGGCGATGAACGCAGCAGCCGGCGGCCGGTGGCGGCGCCATATCCGCCAAACCGTGAGCCTAGCACAAGTTTCCGCAAGATCTGGCATCGCGCGGACGAAGGCGATAGGAATGCCCCGCCGATAACGTTCCGTCGCGACCGCCGGGGATGCGCCATGACCGTCTCTGCTCTCATCGCCTTCGCCGCCGTGCTCGCCGTCGCCGCGGCCTCGCCCGGACCGAGCATCGCCGCTCTGGTGGCGCGCGGCGGTCGACGTCGCCGCGCGCGCCCTGGCGCGTGTTCCTCGCCGGCATGCTGGTCACGCTCGGCAATCCGAAGATCATAGTGTTCTAGCTGGCGCTGGTGCCGACCCGAGCACGGCGGCGCTGCAAAAGGTGCTCGACCTGGCCGAAGGCGGCTTGACGGGAGCCGCCTTCGCCGCCTGGATCAGGGCGAATATTGCCGCCGCGCGCTGAACCGCCCGCCGGTCAACCGCTCTTCCGGCTGTAGCCGGAACCATGCTGGAAGAGATTCGGCTGGCGATAGACGGCGAGGATGACGGCGCCCTCGTCGGACCGGGTCTCGTGGAACGAGCCGATTCGGCGCCAGACATATTCGCCGGCGCGGCAGATGCCGTCGTGGTCGTAGAACGAGCCCTCGATGACGTAGCTCTGCTCGATCGCGGGATGCTGGTGCATGGGCAGGGCGGCGCCGGGCGCCCATTTGAGCAGGCAGGTCATCTCGCCCTTGGCCTTGTCCTCGTAGAGCACCTTGATGGAGATGCCGGAAAACTGCGTCGCCTCCCACTCGATGTCCTGCGGCTTGACATAGGTGGAGCCGCCGACGGTCGGTTCCACCTTCGGCCGCCGGCGCTCGCGCTGCGGCCCGGCTGTATTTCCGCTCATGGCTGGCTCCCACGGTGTGTGGCAGCGCCAGTCTGCCACGGCACCGGCGAATTGTCGCCGACAGGGCAAGCCGCGATAACGGGTTTCCGCGGGCGATTCGAGCGGCTATGATCCCGCCATGGGCCGGCCGCCAGGGGTCGCCGGCCGCGGAGCGAGAAGTCAACACGGTGTGGTAGAGCGCGCTCAGCAAGACGCGCCTTTGAGAAACAGGGAGGAGCACAATGAAGAAGCTTTGCCTCGCGGCAGCCGCCTTGCTGCTGGCCGCGCCGTCCGCCTTGGCTGCCGGCGACACCATCACCATCGGCATGACGGTATCGCAGACCGGCTCGCTCAACGTCGATTCCGTGGCCCAGCTCAAGGGGTCGGAATATTGGCGCGACGAGGTCAATGCCGCCGGCGGCATCAAGGC
>DATKQA010000429.1:0-2917 GCA_035523835.1 Candidatus Sulfotelmatobacter sp. | reverse complement strand
CCGGTCGGCGCATCGCCGATGCCATGCGGCACCCCTATTCGCTGATCATGATCAATTACAGCTTCGGCAACCTGCAACTTCGTCGCGGCGAGGCCGGCGCCGCGACAGCGACCTTTGCCGGCGCCCTGGCGCTCTGCCGCGACAACGAAGTACATACCATGCTGCCGGCCATCGTCGCCGATTTCGGCCTGGCGCAAGTGATGAACGGTGAGCTCCCCGCGGCCATGGCCTTGCTGGAGGATGCGCTCGACAGGCAGATCTATCGCAGCGGCGGCAAATACACCCACTTCTTCCTGCTCCATGCCATGGGCCGCGCCTGTCTCGCCGCCGGCCGGTCGGCAATGGCGCTGGCATGCGCCGGCGAGGCGGATGCGGTCACCCGGCAGTCGGGCGAACATGCCCATCGCGCCTATGCGCTCAAGCTGCTCGGCGACATCCAGAGCGAGCTGGCCGATCATGCGGCGGCGGAAGCGAACTATGCCGCGGCTATGGCGCTGGCCGAGCCGCGCGGCATGCGCCCGCTGCTGGCCGACTGCCACTACGGCCTGGCTCGGCTCTTCGCCGCCGGAGACGATACCCGTAGCCGCGCGGAAGAGCGCTTGGCGTTCGATTTGTACGGTGCTATGGGCATCGCGCCGCCGGTCTTTGGCAAGGCGGCGGCGTCCGTGGCGGCGGGGGGATAGCAGCGACGGGATCGCGAGGGCCATCGGGACGATCGCCGGCTACGCCGGCACGGGGGAGAAGACACTGTCGTTCAAGCGTTCCACCGCCGCCATGCGCGCCTTCGATTGGCTGTCGCAGCGCCCGCGACTGCTGCGCTGCCTGTTCGCCGGGCTGCGCCTGCTGGCACCGGTGCTCGTGCTCGGGCGCATCGTGATAGTGACCCGCATCGCCGATATTCGCGCCGTGCTGGCGCGCGACGCGGATTTCACCGTGCGTCCCGACGACCGACCGGTCATCCTCGACGGTCCCTTCGTGCTGCGCATGGACCGTTCGCCGCAATATCTGCAGGAAATCGACCTGCTGCGGCGCGTCGTCACGAGCGCCGATTTGTTGCGCATCCGTAACTTGGTCGCGGCCGAGGCGCGTGCACGAGTGCTGGACAAGATCGGCGGCCGCATCGATATCGTCGCCGATCTCGCGAATCCGGTCGGCATGCGACTGATCACCGACTATCTCGGCGTGCCGGCCCCGACGGAAGGCGATCTGGTGCTATGGCTCCGCCGGCTTGCCGCCTATATCGTCACCGCGGGTTTTCGCGACGCGGCCGACGCGATGCGCGCCGAGGCGGCGGCGTTGTCGCTCCGCCGCTACGTCGAAGGCGTCATCACGGCGCGGCGACAAGCCTTGGCGCGGAATCCGACCGCCATCGACGACGATGTTCTGTCGCGGCTGCTGCGCATGAGGGACCATTCCGAGGGGTGCGTGGATGCCGACATGGTCCGCCGGAACATCACCGGCTTGATGATCGTCTCCCATGCCGTGGTCGTAAAGGGCCTGGGTCTGGCCGTCGATGAGTTGCTGCGGCGGCCGGAAACGCTGGCTGCGGCGAGGCGGGTCGCTGCCGCCGACGAGATCGAGGCCGTGACGAAATATGCCTTCGAAGCGCTCCGCTTCAATCCGGTCTTTCCGGTGCTGACCCGTTTCAGTCCGCGCGCAAGCGGCATGGTCGACGCGCGCGGCAAGCGACATGCGATTCCGGCCGGTGCGACGATCATTGCGGCGACCTTGTCGGGCATGTTCGATGCGGCGGCTTTCCCGCGGCCGAATGATTTTGCCCTCGACCGCGATCTGCAGGACTACCTCGTCTTCGGGCATGGCATGCATGCCTGCTTCGGCCGGCACATCGCCGCGATCG
Organism: Candidatus Sulfotelmatobacter sp.; assembly: GCA_035523835.1. Taxonomy (GTDB): domain Bacteria; phylum Pseudomonadota; class Alphaproteobacteria; order Ferrovibrionales; family Ferrovibrionaceae; genus DASQHM01. The sequence goes on along the minus strand of DATKQA010000429.1, from coordinate 1,059 downwards.
AAGTGCCCGAAATGCTGCTCGCACTCCTGAAGCTGCCCAATCTGCGGCGGGCGGCAGGGGAGGCGGGCCGGATTCGCTACGACGGTCCCGCCGTCGATCGGCTGCTGCTCGAATTCGACGTCTGAGATATCGCCGTCATGACGCAGACCGCCTTGACCATCGTGACCCGCATTTCCGAAGGGCAGGTCGAGCCGCTCCGCGCCGAGCTGGATCCTGCAGGGACGGCGGCCGGCCCTCGATTGCTTGAAAGGTTCGCGGCCTTGCCGATTCTGCACTTCGCCTGCCTGTTCATCGCCGACGCCACGCCGGAGCTGCCGGCATGCCTGGTGTTCGAGGCCAGCATCGACGGCGCGGCGGACGATTTTGTCGATCGGCTTCTGGGCGTCGCCGGCGACGAACTCGACGCGGTCTACCGTTATTGCGCGGACTATCCCGGCTCGGCCGGTCGCCAGATCACAAAGGCTTTCCTGCTGTGTCACGATTTCGGCGCCGTTGCCTTCTTCGTCGGCTGCCCCGGCCGCAGCGTCGGTCAGATCCGGCGTGAGGCAGCCCTGCATATGGCTCTGCAGGGCGTGATCGATGGCGGCGCCGGCGGTGCGGGGAACCACGCCGGCGACATCATGGCCACGGCCCGGGCGCTCCGCAGCAGCCTGCCCGACGACTTCTCCTGGGCCATGGATACAGCGGCTCGGCCATTCCTGGTGAGCTACGGCAAGGCGGTAGTGGTGGCGATTGCAGTGGCGATCATGCTCGTCCTTGTGCTGCTGGCGGACCTGTTGACGCCGGTCGGCCTGCTGCTGTTCCTGACGCTGCCGATTGCGGCTTTTCTTGCCGCTTTGCGCTGGCATGAGCTCCACGACGATGCGGCGATGAAGCAGGCGCCGGTCGCCGCCATGCCGGCGCGCGAGGTTGCCATCCTGGAGCTGGAATCGCGGCCGGGCCGGGTGCAGAACCACCTGGCGAGTGTGACCTGCGTGAAATCAGGCGTCTTCCGCCTCGCTACGCTGAAATTCGTGCTGCGTTCGATTGATGTGCTGGGCCGGCTGCTCTATAACCGCG
>DATKQA010000428.1:0-7469 GCA_035523835.1 Candidatus Sulfotelmatobacter sp. | reverse complement strand
GCGGCGACCCGGCCCTGCCGCTCTCGGCGGCAATTTAACTATATTTTAAAAAAACTTGGCCACTCTGCATCGGTCGCCTCGTTTCGGGCGCGACCGAGCAGGAGCATTGCGATGTCCGAGACAGGTCATCCGGCCGAGCGCAGATTGGTTCTTCGGTTGCTGCAGTATTGGCGCCAGATCGCCGGCGACAATGCCATGCCGTCAGCCGCGAACCTGGTGCCGGACGCCATTCCCGACATGTGGCCGCACTGCTTCGTCCTGCGCTTCGGCGCCGGCAACGAGCCGGTCTACGACCAGGTCGGCACGGCCTTCGCCGCGGAGCTGAACGAACCGATCATCGGCGTGCCGGTCGGCAATACGCCGGTCGAGACGCTGCTGCGCCAGGCGACGCGCTATTGGGACATGGTGGCCGACAAGAAGGTGCCGATCTCGCTTGGCGGCGAATTTCGCCATCGGCGCGGCGAGCTCCTGCTCTATCGCAGCATCATCCTGCCGCTGTCCAACGACGGTGGGCGCATCGACCATATGCTGGGCGCCGCCAACTGCCGCGCGGTGGTCGTCCAATGATTTTCCGCATCGTTGCTTGTTTCCTGCCTCAGGCGGAGGCCGCCGCGTCATGATGGTCGCCTTTGAACTGCAGACCTACCAGGGCGGTGCCTGGAAGATCGATTCCATGTTCGACGACCGCGATCTCGCGGTGATGGAAGCGCAGCGCCTCGGCAAGAGCGACCGCTATTCCGCGGTGCGCCTGATCGAGGAGGTCTATAACCCGGAAACGCAGAACACCACCACGCGCACCATCTTCCGCACCTCGCGCTTGCAAGGCGAGAACGAGGCGGCGATCGAGCGCAAGAAGCAGGTGAACGCCGAGGTTCGCGCCGAAGGCGCGAAGATGAAGACCGCGACCAATCACCGCAAGCAGGTCGAGCGCAAGCAGCAGCAGGTCAAGCAGACCACCAACTGGCTCGCCGGCATGGTGCTCAAGGGCGGCGGCATCCTGCTCATCGGCATCGGCATTCTCTACGCGCTCCACCTGGTGGCCGAGAAGATCTGAGCGGCGCCGGCCGTCGTTCTCCGCCCGCGGACTGTTCCATCAAACCTGTTTCGACGTGCCGGCCGGGCTCGTTTGCGCCCGCCGGGCAATCGGCGAAGCTTCCCAAAGTTATTTTTTTATCGTCATGCCCGCGCCCGGCGGGCATCCAGAAGCGGCAACCGTGACGAACGCCGCGCTGGACCCGCTTGGCGCGGCATGACGAAACATTAGCCAGCACCGATCCGCATTATCGTCTTTCGCGTACCCTTCACCCGATTGCCCGGCGGCCGCCCGACCCCTTGACGCCCTGCCGTCGCCTCGCTAGCTTTTTTCACATGCCGGGGTGCCCGCCGATGCGGGCTGAGATCACACCCGTAGAACCTGTCTGGGTCATGCCAGCGAAGGGAGCCTCTCATGCGACCCGTTCCGACAACGCCAGAAAATCCGTCAGGCGGCCGCCGTGCGTCATCCGGCGCGTGCCGTGAAGGCTGAGGCTATGCGCGTCACCATCAACGGCGAAGGGCGCGAGTTCGCGGCGCCGCTTTCGGTCACCGCCCTGCTGGGGCAGCTCGGCCTCGATCCGCGCAAGATCGCGCTGGAGCGCAACCTGGAGATCGTGCCGCGCTCGGCCTACGGCGCCGTGCTGGTCGGCGAGGGCGACCGGCTGGAGATCGTGCATTTCATCGGCGGCGGCAGCGGCGCCGCCCCGGCGCTGGTTCCGGCCGAGGATGACGCGCTGGTCGTCGCCGGCCGCCGCTTCACCTCGCGGCTCCTGGTCGGCACCGGCAAATACAAGGATTTCGACGAGACGCGGCGGGCCATCGAGGCGTCCGGGGCGGAGATCGTCACCGTCGCGGTGCGCCGCGTCAACGTCACCGACCGCACCCAGCCGATGCTGGTCGATCATGTCGACCCGCAGAAATACACCTACCTGCCGAACACCGCCGGCTGCTACACGGCGGCCGACGCGGTGCGTACCCTCAGGTTGGCGCGCGAGGCCGGCGGCTGGACGCTGGTCAAGCTCGAGGTGCTGGGCGACCAGAAGACGCTCTATCCCGACATGACCGAGACGCTCGCCGCGACCAAGCTTCTGGTCGCCGAGGGCTTCGAAGTCATGGTCTATTGCAGCGACGATCCGATCATGGCCAGGCGGCTCGAGGAACTCGGCTGCGTCGCCATCATGCCGCTGGCGGCGCCGATCGGCTCCGGCCTCGGCATCCAGAACCCGGTCAACATCCGCATCATCGTCGAGCAGGCCAAGGTGCCGGTGTTGGTCGACGCCGGGGTCGGCACGGCCTCCGATGCCGCGGTCGCCATGGAACTCGGCTGCGACGGCGTGCTGATGAACACCGCCATCGCCGAGGCGCGCGATCCCATCCGCATGGCGCGGGCGATGAAGCTGGCGGTGGAAAGCGGCCGCCTGGCCTATCTCGCCGGCCGGATGAAGAAGAAGCTCTACGCCGATCCGTCCTCGCCGCTCGCCGGCCTGATCTGATCCGAGCTTCGCCGCGCCGGCGGCGATCGCCGGCGACGCGTAAAGAATCGCGACCGATCGTCGGCCTGCTTGACGGCCGAGGCTCGTCGCGAGCGCGCATCGCGCCCGCATCGCCGCGGCTTTCCGTCAATGTGACAGAGGTACGTCAATTGCTTGCCTTGACACGGTTCGGCTGTGGCGCACAGCCGCGGCCGGACCGTTTCCCGACCCGCTTGCTACGGAACCTCAAGGCAATGAAAAACGCATCCATGAACCATGACCTCGCCGCGGTGCCCGCGCGCCGCTCGCTGCAATTCGCCCTGCTGATCGCTGCGGCCGCCTCTTGCGCTCTGTCCGCCCCGGCGCTGGCCGGACCCGTTCCGTCGCTCTCCGCCTTCACGGCGGGCGACCTGGTCATCAGCGTCTACGGCAATGTCGACGGCAACAGTCCGACCGCGGACAACGGTGCCTCGCCGATCGCGCTGGAGGAACTCACCACGACCGGCGATGTGGTCGGCCAGCTCATCCTGCCGCAGGTTGCCGCCGGCACCAACAATCCGATCTCGGGCGAGTACGGCTCGTCTTCGGAGGGGACGTTGGAACTGTCCGGCGACGGCCACTACCTGACGATCGCCGGCTATGGCGTGAGCGCCTCGACGTTCAATGCCGATCCGTCGAGCTTCGGCGGCGGCACCAAGACCTGCATCACCTCCGGTCCCAGTGCCGTCACCTGCAATCCGCTGGCGCAGACCGCCAGCGTGGCCAATACGCCGAGTTCCACCGGCTCCGGCTCGGCGACGGTGGTGCCGCGGGTGATCGCGCTCATCGGCGGCAACGGCAGCGTCAATACCTCGACCGCGCTCACCGGCGTCTTCAACGAGAACAACCCGCGCAGCGTGGCGACCCAGGACGGCACGTCGTTCTACATCTCGGGCCAGGGGCTGAACAAGAAGGACACGACGACCCAGGGCCTGTTCCTGGCGCAGCTCGGCGCGACGACGGCGACGCCGATCGACACCAGCTTCGACACCCGCACCGTCGAGATCCAGAACAAGCAGCTCTTCCTCTCGGCGGATTCGACGGAAGGCAGCGGCGTGCATGAGAACATCTCGAGTTATGGCACGCCGGGCACGCTGCCGACCGGCGCCGCCACCGCCACGGTGCTGCCGAACCTGCAAAGCAAGTTCGTGGTCGCCTCGGCGTCGCAACTCAATTCGCTCGATGCCAATATCTTCGCCAACGCCATCTTCACCAGCGGCAAGGACAAGATTTATCTCAGCCCGGAGAATTACTTCTTCGCCAACGCCACCACCCTCTATGTCGCCGACAGCGGCAACCCCAAGGGCGACAACAACGGCAGCAACGGCGCGCCCCAGGGCCTGAGCGACGGTGGCCTGCAGAAATGGAGCCTGGTGGCCGGCGCCGGTCCGAACGGCACCGCCGGCTGGGTGCTCGACTATACGCTCTCGGCCAATCTCGACCTTGTCGCCGATACCACGCCGTGCGGTTCGAACCAGGTGGGCTGCGGCACCACCGGGCTGATCGGCCTGACCGGCGAGGTGATCGGCGACCAGGTGGACCTCTTCGCCACCAACGCGACCCTTGGCGACGAGGACCCGACCTTCCTCTACGGCATCACCGACGACCTCGACGCCACCACCCTGCCGGCGGACGAGGCCTTCGCCGTGCTGGCGACCGCGGCGCCCGACACCAACATCCGCGGCGTCGCCTTCGCGCCGGTGCCGGAGCCGGGCTCCCTGACGTTGTTCGGTGCCGGCCTGGCCGGCCTCTGGCTGCTGCGCCGCCGGCGGAAAGCCTGAGCCGCAGCATCGAGCGAGCACCGGGCGGGCGCGGCCTCGGGTCGCGCCCGTTTGGCATTTCCGGACCGCGCCCGGCGCCACCGTGGCTAGGCAGGGCGGAGCGCCCTCGCTATTCTGCGCCCTCGCGACCGCCGCGGCTTTCGCGGCCAGTAAAGGGGAGGAGGCCCATGGACGCCAAGACCATCGATAAAGCCAGGCTGCCCAGCCGGCACGCCACCGTCGGCCCGGAGCGCGCGCCGCATCGCGCCTTCTATTACGCCATGGGCCTGACCCGGGAAGACATCGACGCCCCCTTCGTCGGCGTGGTCACCACCTGGAACGAGGCAGCGCCCTGCAACATCTCGCTCTCCCGCCAGGCCCAGGCGGCCAAGCAGGGGGTCAAGGCGGCCGGCGGCACGCCGCGCGAATTCACCACCATCACCGTCACCGACGGCATTGCCATGGGTCATCAGGGGATGAAGTCCTCGCTGACCAGCCGCGAGGTGATCGCCGATTCCACCGAGTTGACCGTGCGCGGCCACTGCTACGACGCGCTGGTCGGCATCGCCGGCTGCGACAAGGCGCTGCCCGGCCTGATGATGGCCATGGTGCGGTTGAACATTCCCGCCGTCTTCGTCTATGGCGGCTCGATCCTGCCCGGCCGCTTCCAGGGCCGCGACGTGACCGTCGGCGACGTCTTCGAGGGTGTCGGCCAGCATGCCGCCGGCAAGATGAGCGATGCCGAGCTGCATGAACTCGAGTGCGCCGCCTGTCCCTCGGCCGGCTCCTGCGGCGGGCAATTCACCGCCAACACCATGGCCTGCGTCTCGGAGGCCATCGGCCTGGCGCTGCCCGGTTCCGCCGGCACGCCGGCGCCTTACGAAAGCCGCGATGCCTACAACCGCGCCTCCGGCGAGCAGGTGATGGAGCTGCTGCGGCGCAATATCCGCCCGCGCGACATCGTCACCCGCAAGGCGCTGGAAAACGCCGCCGTGGTGGTGGCCGCGTCCGGCGGCTCGACCAACGCCGGCCTGCACCTGCCGGCCATCGCGCACGAGTGCGGCATCGACTTCGACCTGCATGCGGTGGCCGAGGTGTTTCACCGCACGCCCTATATCGCCAGCATGAAGCCGGGCGGCAAATACGTCGCCAAGGACCTCTGGGATATCGGCGGCGTGCCGGTGCTGATGAAGGCGCTGCTCGATGGCGGCTACCTGCACGGCGATTGCCTGACCGTCACCGGCAAGACGGTGGCCGAGAACCTGCGCGACGTGAAGTTCCCGACCAACCAGGACGTGGTGCGGCCGACCTCGAACCCGATCACGCCGACCGGCGGCGTCGTCGGCCTCAGGGGCAATCTCGCCCCGCAGGGCGCCATCGTGAAGGTTGCCGGCATGGAGCGGCTGGTGCACAAGGGGCCGGCGCGGGTGTTCGATTGCGAGGAGGATTGCTTTGCCGCCGTGCAGCGCAAGGACTACCGGGAGGGCGACGTGCTGGTCATCCGCTACGAGGGGCCGCGCGGCGGGCCGGGCATGCGCGAGATGCTCTCGACCACCGCGGCGCTCTACGGCCAGGGCGCCGGCGACAAGGTGGCGCTGATCACCGACGGGCGCTTCTCCGGCGCCACCCGCGGCTTCTGCATCGGCCATGTCGGGCCGGAGGCGGCGGTCGGCGGTCCGATCGGCCTGCTCAAGGACGGCGACATCATCACCATCGACGCCACCAAGGGGACCATCGACGTGGTGCTGAGCGAGGCGGAACTGGCCGCGCGCCGCCGGGTCTGGACGCCGCGCAAGACCGATTACCAGTCGGGCACGCTGTGGAAATACGCCCAGCTCGTCGGCGACGCCGAGAAGGGCGCCGTGACCCATCCCGGCGGCAAGGCCGAAAGCCACTGCTACGCCGACATCTGACGCAACGACCAGCCGCCTGCCGCCTTCCGCCGCCGGCGCCGTGCCGGCGGCGGGCAGAGCTTGCCTCACCGAAAGCCGCTTCCCGATGGCCCGCATCGCTATTGCCGGTTTCCAGCACGAGACCAACACGTTCGCGCCCTTGAAGGCGGGCTGGCAGAACTTCGTCCAGGGCGAGGGTTGGCCCGGCCTGACCCAGGGCGAGGCGATGCTCGCGACCTTTCCGCCGATCAATCTTCCCGCCGGCGGCTTCATCCGCCGCGCGCGGGAACTCGGCCATGATCTCCGGCCGATCGTCTGGGCGGCGGCGGTGCCTTCGGCCCATGTCACCGAGGAGGCCTACGAGCGCATCGCCGGCATGATCGTCGCCGGCGTCAGCGCGCTGAAGGACGAGATCGACGCCATCTATCTCGACCTGCACGGCGCCATGGTGAGCGAGCATCTGGAAGACGGCGAGGGCGAGCTGCTGGCGCGGCTGCGCCGCGTTGTCGGTGCTGACCTGCCGCTGGTGGCGAGCCTCGACCTGCATGCCAATGTCACCGCCGCCATGGTCGAGCATGCCTCGGCCTTGATCGCCTATCGCACCTATCCGCACATCGACATGGCGGAGACGGGCATGCGCGCGGCGGCGCATCTCGACGACCTGCTGCAAGGGCGCCGGCCGCGCCAGGCCAAGGCGCTGCGCAAGCTGCCGTTCCTGTTGCCGCTGACCACCCAGTGCACCATGGCCGAACCCTCGCGCGGCATCTACCAGGCGGTCGCCGCGGCCGAGAGCGATGCCGTCTCCACGGTTTCCTATACGCCGGGCTTCCATCCCGCCGACATCCGCGAATGCGGCCCCGCGGTCTTCGCCTATGGCGACAGCCAGGCGGCGGCGGACGCGGCGGCCGACCGCATCGAGCGGCTCTTGCTCGCCAAGGAGACCGACTTCGCCGAACGCATGCTGGCGCCGGCCGAGGCGGTGGCCTATGCCATGCGCCAGGCGAACTACGCCAACAAGCCGATCGCGCTCGCCGATGTGCAGGACAATCCCGGCGCCGGCGGCACGTCGGACACCACCGGCCTGTTGCGCGCGCTCTGCGAGGCCGACGCGCGCGACGCGCTCCTGGGCGTATTGACCGATGCGGCAGCGGCCGAGGCGGCGCATGCGGCCGGCGAGGGTGCGGAGATCGAGCTCGCGCTCGGCGGCAAGCTGTTCCGGCACGGCGATCCGCCGTTTCGCGGCCGCTTCACGGTGGAAAAGGTGAGCGACG
>DATKQA010000427.1:0-4642 GCA_035523835.1 Candidatus Sulfotelmatobacter sp. | reverse complement strand
TCAACGTCTCCTCCACTGCCTCGATCCGGCCGCACGCCGACACCGCGCCCTATTCCGCCGCCAAGGCCGGCATCAACGCGCTCACCGTCGCCTTCGCCCAGGAATACGGCCCGAAGGTGCGGGTCAATTGCATCATCCCCGGGCCCTTCCATACCGATGTCAGCAAGGCCTGGTCGCACAGCGAAAGCTTTACCCGGCGCGCGAAAGAGAGCTTCCCGCTGCAGCGCGCCGGCGACCCGGCGGAAGTGGTCGGCGCGGCGCTCTATTTCGCCGGCCCGGCGGCGAGCTTCACCACCGGCGCGACGCTGGTCATCGACGGCGGCTCCTCCAACCCCTGGACGGCGCGCGCCTATAGCTGAAGCCGCCGCCGCGAAGTCAAATCGGCCGCAAGCAAACGGCCGGGGTCATGCCCCGGCCGTCAGCGTTTGCACCGTAGGGTCCGTTACCAGGTATGCACGACCCGGCGCGTGGTGCTCTCCACCACCACCGGATGCTGGTTGATGATGGTGTAGCTGTATTGACCCGGATCGGGGACGGTGACCGTCTGCGGCAGCGGATAAAGCGTCACGGTGCTCGGCACCTCGGTTCCGACGCTCACCTGCAGGTTCGGATCGGTCACGCTGTTATAGTGCTGTGACGTTGAATCCTGGCGGATGATATTGCCTTCCGCGTCGGTCCAGGTCGTGGTCGTCGTGGTGCTCGTCTGGGCTGCCGCGAGACCGGCGCCGGCCAGGAGCGCCGACGCCGTAACGATCGCAAACAGTGACTTCCTCATTGTGTCCTCGCGCAATCGTGGATGCGATGCGCCTTCGCTCCGGAGCGCTGCCCCAGAGGCCGAAAGCTATGGCTTAAAACGGGGCGCTACGGGCCGCGTTCCGGCCGCGTTGCGGCGGAAGCGCGGCCCTCACAGGAAGGCCACAGCCGGCCACACTTTGAAACGCTCATGCCGCAACGCGGTCAAGCGGTGTCAATCGCGTGTCCATTGCCGATCAGGGCCGGCGCGGCGGCCCGGCGCCGTTTTCGCCGTCGGCCCGGCCGGCGCGATAGACTTCCTCGTCCTTGTTGCTGCGGTCGCTATAGAACACCAGCGCCATCAGCCCGACGCCGAGCCCGCTGGTGGCGATCATGCCGCCGATGATGGCGAGCGTGCCGACGGTGTCGAGGCCGAGGCCATGAAACCCGTTCATCGCCCAGAGCACGAACAGGATGAGCGCGATGCCGCCCATGGCCATGGCGACGAAGCCGAGCACCCAGCGCATTGTCGGCGCCCGCGGGACGACGTGCGTCCCGAAGCCGCTGAAGGCTCCCTAGGCGGCGCCGGTCGGCGCGGCGCAGGGCTTGGTGCCCATGTCGGCCGGGATCGACACTTCGAGGATTTCCAGGTCGGCCGAGGCGTTGGTCTCGTTATGCACGGTGCCGCCGGGAATGAACAGGCTGTCGCCCTCCTCGACGCGGATGGTGCCGTCGGCGAATTGCAGCTCGACCCAGCCCTTGAGCATGTAGATGAACTGGCCGTCGCAGACGTGATAGTGCCAGCCGGTCGGCCGCGTCAGGCCCTGGCTGCCGATGGTCACCTGGGCGCGCATCTGCCCGCCGGTGGCGGCGGTGACGCCGAGGTCGCGGTATTTGAAGAAGTCGCGGCGGCCTTTCACGTAGTTCGGCGCGCGCGCCGGCGCATGGGTCACCTTGCCTTTTTCCGCTGCGGCGGGCGCGGCTTTGGACGCGGCTGCTGTCGACATGGCGTTTCCTCCGGATGCTTTCTCGCCCCGAATGCTGGACCCGGCCGCGCCGCCGCGCAAGGGTCACGCGTAGACGAAGGCGGCGTCGTCGAGGTCGATGGCGGGGAACTGGTCCTTCTCGGCCCAATAATCCTGGCTGTGCTGCCATTCCGGCTTGTCGCCGCGCTGCGGCAGGAGATGCATGCCGCGCATGACGTAGCCGGGGTTGAAGTTCTGCGGATCGATCCAGGAGAGCAGCGGCATGTCCCTGTCCTCGTCGCGGAGCGCCACGGTCACCTGGCGCTTGCCCTTCGCCTGCATGTGCTTCAGCAGGCGGCAGACGAAATCCGCCACCAGGTCGGCGCGCAAGGTCCAGCTCGCGCGGAAATAGCCGAACACCCAGGCCAGGTTCGGCACGCCGGTGAACATCATGCCGCGATAGGTGACGGTGGCGGCGAAGTCGAGCGGCTTGCCGTCGATGACGAAATCGATGTCGCCGAGCACGTTGAGATGGAAGCCGGTGGCGGTGACGATGATGTCGGCCTCGAGCCGGCCGCCGGACTTGAGCTGGATGCCGCTCTCGGTGAAGCACTCGATCTCGTCGGTGACCACCGAGGCCTTGCCGGCGCGGATGCTGCGGAAGAGGTCGCCGTCTGGCACATAGGCGATGCGCTGGCGCCAGGGCCGATAGCTCGGCGTGAAGTGCTTGCCGATGTCGTAATCCTCGCCGAGAAAGGCGCGCACGCCGGCCAGCAGCTCCTGCTTCACCGCCTCCGGCTCCTCGAAGGCGCGGCGCGTGAACACCGCCTGGTCGAACAGGATCTTGCGCCGCACGATCTCGTGGATCCAGGTCTCGTCGATCTTGAGTTCGCGCAAGGTCTCGGCGAGCTGGTTGACGTTGCGCGCCGGAATGAAATAGGTCGGCGAGCGCTGCAGCATGGTGACATGCGCGCTGTCGGCGGCGATGGCGGGAATCAAGGTCGCCGCGGTGGCGCCGGAGCCGATGACCACCACCTGCTTGCCCTTGTAGTCGAGATCGTCGGGCCAGGTCTGCGGATGCACGATGCGGCCCTTGAAGCGCGCCACGCCCTCCCATTCCGGCGTATAGCCTTCGTCGTGGCGGTAGTAGCCCTGGCACATCCAGAGGAAGCCGGCGCTGATGCGGAAGCTCTCGCCGGTATCGCTCCGCGTGCCTTCGACGGCCCAGCGCTGCTCGGCGCTCGACCAGCGCGCCGCCGTGATCTTGTGGCGATAGCGGATGTGCCGCGCCAAGCCGTTCTCCTCGATCACCTCGGCCATGTAGGTCTTGATCTGCGCCGAGCTGGCGATCGGCGCGCTGGTCCAGGGCTTGAAGCGATAGCCGAAGGTGTGCAGGTCGCTGTCGGAGCGGATGCCGGGATAGCGGTGGGTGAGCCAGGTGCCGCCGAAGCTTTCCTGCGCCTCCAGCACGACGAAGCGGGTGCCGGGGCATTGCCTGGTCAGGTGATAGGCGCCGCCGACGCCGGAAATGCCGGCGCCGACGATCAGCACGTCGAAATGCTCGGTGGCGGAAGGCGCGGGCGGCGTCGGGCGCTCGAGGACTGCTGTTTCGGCCATGACTCTGCTCGTCTTTCTCGACCGGCGGCAGGCCGGCAGCCAGGTTCCCTGGGGACGCCGCCTATGTAGCCGTTCGCGCCCGCGGCAGCAAGCCGGGGAATCGGCCCCGCCCGGCGCCAAATTTGCCCCGCCGCGGCCGCCGGCCTTTCGGGCAGACTGGACCGAACCGGTTCCGGCAAGCCCAGGAGGAAACCATGCCGCACGCTTCCAACCCGCTCACAATCCGCCGCGGCACGGGCAGGCCGCTGCTGCTCGCCGCACTGGCGTTCGCCCTCGCCGGCGCCTGGCCGGCCGCGGCGCAGCAGGAGCGCGGCCTGCCGGCCCGCCCGCTCGGCCCGCAGGTGGCGCGGATCGGCAGCGACACCTATCTCGTCACCTCCGCGGCGAACGAGCGCGGCAATTCGCTCTGGGTGGTCGATCCGGTGCAGCACACGGTGACGCTCTGCGTGCAGAACGACGGCGCGCGCGAATTCCGCTGCGCCAAGCAGCCGCTGCCGTGACCCCGGCAGGCCATCCCTATCCCGCCGCGAGCAAGCTTCGGTTAGTATAGCGGCCAGCGCAACCGACCGATGCCGCAAGCCCGTGAAGAGCCAGACCCGCGTGACGCCGTTCAAGACCATCCGCGCCCGTGCCGAGAAGCGCAAGGGCGGCCCGAAGGCGCTCGCCGCGCTGCTGCCGCCGGCGCCGAAAGCGAAAGCGCTGGAGAAGCTCGGCGACGACCGCGTTCTCGCCGAGATGACCCGGCGCGTCTTCTCCGCCGGCTTCGCCTGGAGCGTGATCGAGGCGAAATGGCCGGGCTTCGAGGCGGCGTTCCTCGGCTTCGAGCCGGCCAGGCTCGCCTTCCAACCCGACGAATTCTGGGACGCGCTGGTCGGCGATGCGCGCATCGTGCGCAACGGCGCGAAGATCATGGCGGTGCGCCACAACGCCCGCTTCGTGCAGGAGATCGCCCGCGAGCATCGCAGCTTCGGCCGCTTCCTGGCCGCCTGGCCGTCCGCCGACGAGGTCGGCCTGCTCGAGCTCCTGGCCAAGCGCGGCAGCCGGCTCGGCGGCAATACCGGGCAGATGCTGCTCCGCTTCCTCGGCTGGGACGGCTTCGTCACCTCTCGGGACGTGGTGGCCTGCCTGCGCGACGCCGGCCTCGACATCGCCGAGACGGTGACCGCGAAGCGCGACCTGGCGCGCGTGCAGGCACAGTTCAACGCCTGGGCGGCGGAGACCGGGCTCTCCTACGTGCAGCTCTCGCGCATCTGCGCCATGTCGATCGGCGAGAACTACGACGCGAACCGGCTCGCCCGGCGCATGCGCAGCGGCGATTGATCACACGG
>DATKQA010000426.1:0-6657 GCA_035523835.1 Candidatus Sulfotelmatobacter sp. | reverse complement strand
GTCGCCTTGTCGGTCTCGATCTCCGCCAGCACCGTGCCGGCGGTGACCTTGTCGCCCTCCTTCACGTTCCACTTGGCGAGCTTGCCCTCGGTCATGGTCGGCGAGAGCGCGGGCATGGTCAGGCTGATCGGCATGGCTTCCCCGCTCAGGCGCTCTTGTAGACGTCGGTCCAGAGCTCCGCCGGATCGGGCTCGGGACAGTCCTGGGCGAATTCGGCGGCATCGGAGACGACCGCCTTCACGTCGCGGTCGATCTCCTTGAGCTGGTCTTCGCTCGCGCCGTGGTCGTCGAGCAGGCGCTTGCGCACCTGGTCGATCGGGTCGTGTTCGGCGCGCATGCGATTGACCTCGTCCTTGCTGCGGTATTTGGCCGGGTCGGACATCGAGTGGCCGCGGTAGCGGTAGGTCTTCATCTCCAGGATGATCGGACCGTTGCCCTCGCGGCACCAGCTCACCGCCTCCCCGCCGGCCTGGCGCACCGCGGTCACGTCCATGCCGTCGACCGGCTTGCCGGGAATGCCGAAACTGTCGCCGCGCTTGTGCAGCTCGACGGTCGCCGACGAGCGCTTGACCGAGGTGCCCATCGCGTACTGGTTGTTCTCGATCACGTAGATGACCGGCAGCTTCCAGAGCTCGGCCATGTTGAAGCTCTCGTAGACCTGCCCCTGGTTGGCGGAACCGTCGCCGAAATAGCAGACCGTCACCCGGTCCTCATCGCGATATTTGTTGGCGAAGGCCAGCCCGGTGCCGAGCGGCACCTGGGCGCCGACGATGCCGTGGCCGCCGAAGAAATGCTTCTCGCGGCTGAACATGTGCATGGAGCCGCCCTTGCCCTTGGAATAGCCGCCGCTGCGGCCGGTGAGCTCGGCCATGACACCGCGCGGGTCCATGCCGCAGGCCAGCATGTGGCCGTGGTCGCGATAGCTGGTGATGACGTTGTCGCCGGGCTCGAGCGCCGCCTGCATGCCGACGACGACGGCTTCCTGGCCGATGTAGAGATGACAGAAGCCGCCGATGAGGCCCATGCCATACATCTGTCCGGCCTTTTCCTCGAAGCGGCGGATCAGCAGCATGGCGCGGTAGTAGCCGAGCAGGTCGTCGGGCGAAAGTTCAGGTGCCTTGGCCAAAGCAACGGGCGAGCGGCGGGCGGCTTTGGGCATGCTTGCTCCCTTCCTGAACCTTCAGCGGAAGGCTCACGATGGGGCAAAACAATAGTGATTTCAAGCGCTAAGGGTCATTAACTCGATTTCAGTTAAGCGCCGGAAAGCGAAGCGTTTTTGCAACCGTGGTCCACTGTGCGAGGCGCAGGCCTGGCATTCCATTTGCCGGCCCGGTACTTCGTCCGCGGCAACAATGGTGACAGCGCGAGCGACCGCCGCTTCGGCAGGACGGCCGCTCAATTGGCGTCGAAAATCACCATTTCGTCGGCGCGGACCTGACCCAGCATCAGGCGCGCCTGCTCGTCCAGCATGTCGATGTCGAGACCGTTCGGCCGCATCAACGCGACCCGATGCTCCAGACGTCGCCGTTCGGCCGAGGTCTGCGCCAAGGTCTCCTGCGCCTTGACCAGTTCGCCGCTCAGACGGACGTAGGCATAAAGGCCGCGGTCGCCCTCGACCAGGTAATAGCCGAAGTAGGCGATGGCGCAGGCGCAGACCACCGGGGTGATGGCGGCCCGGGCGCGACGGCGCAACTCGTAGAGCAACGACATGGCCGGGATCGAATCAGAGACGACTCCGGGCGTCAATGGAAAATCGCCAATGAAGTCAGGAATCTAGAAAATTCCGCCGGGCCGTAGGCGAGCGGACGCCGACCACGAATTTGTGATGGTTCGTGAATTGCCGGCACGAAGGCGGCGGCCCAGGGTTTGCCCGCTGCGGAACAAGCGGTCGACGAGGCAGAAAGGGACGATGCATGGATGAGGAGTTGGCCGGCCATCCGCCGGCGGAGAGTTTCACCCGCCGCGGCTTCGTCGCGACCTCGCTCGGCGTCGGCATCGCCCTGACGACCGGCCCGGCCATGGCGCAAGTCACCATCCGCACGGACGATGCCGGCCTGACCGCCGGCGACGTGACGATCCCCTCGCCAGCCGGGCCGATTCCCGCCTACCGGGCCATGCCGGACAAAGGCGGTGTCTTCCCGACCATTCTTGTCGTCGAGGAGATCTCCGGTCTGCAGGACTACCTGAAGGACGTTTGCCGTCGCCTCGGCAAGCTCGGCTATTTCGCCGTCGCGCCGGAACTCTTTGCGCGCCAGGGCGGCCTCGCCCACGCCGCGAGCCAGCAGCAGGCCATGCAGATGCTGGGCGCGACCGCCGACGCCGCTGTCATGGCCGACCTCGATGCGGCGGCCGCCTGGGCCAGGGCCAGCGGCAAGTCCGATCCGGCTCGCCTCGGCGTGACCGGCTTTTGCCTCGGCGGCCGCGTGGCCTGGCTTTACGCCGAGCACAATCCGGCCTTGAAGGCCGCCGTGGTCTGGTACGGCCGCGTGGTCGGCACCACGGATGAACTGCATCCGGCGAACCCGATCGACCGGGTGGCCGACATCCGCTGCCCCGTGCTCGGCCTCTTCGGCGGCCAGGACCCGAGCATCACGGCGCAATCGCTGGAGCGCATGAAGCAGGCCGCGACGGCGGCCGGCAAGAAGGTCGAAATCGTCACCTATCCCGATGCCGGGCATGCTTTCCACTCCGACTATCGCACCAGCTATCAAAAGAAAGCGGCGGAAGACGGCTGGCGGCGCATGCAGGCCTGGTTCAAGGAGAACGGCGTCTAGAGACCCCGGGCGCGGCTATCTCTTCCGCACGCTACGGCCAGCGTAGCGGCCGGCCGGGCCGAGCTGCTCCTCGATGCGGATGAGCTGGTTGTATTTCGCCAGCCGGTCGGAGCGCGAGAGCGAGCCGGTCTTGATCTGGCCGCAGTTCGTCGCCACCGCGAGGTCGGCGATGGTGGTGTCCTCGGTCTCGCCGGAACGGTGCGACATGACGGCGCGGTAGGCGTTGGTATGCGCGAGTTCCACCGCTTCCAGTGTCTCGGTCAGGGTGCCGATCTGGTTGACCTTGATGAGAATGGCATTGGCGGTGCCGCGGGCGATGCCGTCGGCAAGCCGCGCCGGATTGGTGACGAAGATATCGTCGCCGACAAGCTGCACGCGGCTGCCGAGCGCCGAGGTCAGCGCCTTCCAGCCGTCCCAATCGTCTTCGGCCATGCCGTCCTCGATGGAGATGATCGGGTATTTGCCAACCAGCGCCTCGTAGTATTTCACCATTCCGGCGGAATCGAGCACCTTGCCTTCGCCCTCGAGATGGTATTTGCCGCCCCTGTAGAACTCGGTGGCGGCCGGATCGAGCGCCAGGCAGACATCGTCGCCCGGCTTGTAGCCGGCCGCCTCGATAGCGCGCAGGATGAAGTCGAGCGCATCGGTGGCCGAATTCAGGTTCGGCGCGAAGCCGCCCTCGTCGCCGACGTTGGTATTGTGGCCGGCATCCTTGAGCTGCTTGCGCAGCGCATGGAACACTTCGGAGCCCATGCGCACCGCATCGGCCATGGTGGCGGCGCCCACCGGCATGATCATGAATTCCTGGATGTCGATCGGATTGTCGGCATGGACGCCGCCGTTGATGATGTTCATCATCGGCACCGGCAAGGTGCGGGCCGCGGCGCCGCCGACATAGCGCCAGAGCGGCAGGCCGCAGTCGGCCGCGGCGGCCTTCGCCACCGCCAGGCTGATGCCGAGAATGGCATTGGCGCCGAGACGCCCCTTGTTCGCCGTGCCGTCGAGGGCAATCATCGCCCGGTCGATGGCGATCTGCTCGCCGGCATCGCGGCCGGACAGCGCATCGAACAACTCGCCGTTCACCGCCTCCAGCGCCTTCCTGACGCCCTTGCCGCCGTAGCGGCTCTTGTCGCCGTCGCGCAATTCCACCGCCTCGTGCGCGCCGGTCGAGGCGCCGGAGGGCACGGCGGCGCGGCCGATGGTGCCGCTCTCCAGCACGACGTCGACCTCGACGGTCGGATTGCCGCGGCTGTCGAGAACCTCGCGCCCCCTGATATCGACGATCGCACTCATCGCTCCGGCTCCCTGGAAAATGGCCGGGCAAGGGATACAGGCTCGGCCGGACCGAGGCAAGCCCGCCGCAACCGGTCAGGCGCAGGCCGCCGCGCGCCGGTCAGATGGCCATGCCCGCCTTCTTCAGCCTGGCCTCGCGATAGGTGATGTAGAGGCCGCTGGCGACGATGACGGCGGCGCCGATCCAGGTCCAGGCGTCGGGGAAGTCGCCGAAGATCAGGTAGCCGACGATGGTGGCACCGACGAGCTGCAGGTAGTTGAACGGCGACAGCACCGACGCCGGCGCATTCTCGAAAGCCTTGACCACGAAATAATGGCCGAGCCCGCCGAACAGGCCGAGGCCGAGGAAGGCCAGCCAGTCCCAGGAATTGTCCGGCCAGCGGCAGTCGAAGGGCAGCAGCACGGTGGCGGCGACGGTGCCGACCATGGCGGCGTAGGTGATCGAGGTTTCCGCCGGATCGATCGCGGCGAGGCGGCGCGAGAAGATCTGGTAGAAGGCATAGAAGGTGGCGTTGCCGACGATGAACAGCGCCCAGCCGTTCACCGCGCCGGCGCCCGGCCGGATGATGACGATGGCGCCGATGAAGCCGACGACCACCGCCGACCAGCGCCGCGGCCCGACGCGCTCGCCGAGCATCGGCACCGAGAGCGCGGTGACGATGAACGGACCGATGAAGTTGATCGCCGAGGCCATGGCGAGCGAGATGCCCTTCAGGCCGATGAAGAAGCTGACCGTCGAGCCGAGCAGGAGGAACGAGCGTACGAGCTGCATGAACAGGCGCCGCGTGCGGAACAGGCGGAGGCCGCGCCCCGGCATGAACAGGATGAGCATGTAGATGAAATGGCCGAAGTAGCGGGCCCAAACGATCTCGGCCATCGAGTAGCGCGGCCCGAGATACTTCGCCGAGGCATTGAGCACGGGAAAGAGCGCGATCGACAGGCACATGTAGCCGACCGCGCTCGGGATATTGTCGCCGGTCCGCTGCGCCGTGAGCGGCGCCGCGCGTCCGCTCATGGCGTCGGCGATGGGGCGGTGATCTTCTTCAACTGCGCCTCGCGATAGATCATGTAGAGGCCGCTCACGACGATGACCGCGGCGCCGACCCAGGTCCAGCCGTCGGGAAAATCGCCGAAGACGACATAGCCGAGCAAGGTCGCCCAGATGAGCTGGCCGTAGCTGAAGGGCGACAGCGCCGAGGCCGGCGCGGTCTCGAAGGCCTTGACCACGAAATAATGGCCGGTGCCGCCGCAGAGGCCGAGGCCGAGCATCACCATCAGGTCGAGGTTGTTGTCGGGCGCGCGCAGGCCGAAGGGCAGCGCCAGGGTCGTCACCGCGGCGCCGGCCAGCGCGGCATAGGCAACCGAGGTCTCCGGCGAATCGTGCGCCGCCATGCGCCGCGACAGGATCTGGTAGAGCGCATAGGCGACCGCGCTGCCGACGACGAACAGCGCCGACCAGTGCACCGCCCCGGTGCCGGGCCGGATGATGATCAGCGCGCCGACGAAGCCGATCACCACCGCGGCCCAGCGGCGCGGCCCGACATGCTCGCCGAGCATCGGCACGGAGAGCGCGGTGACCAAGAGCGGGCCGATGAAGCTGATGCTCGCCGCGGTGGCGAGCGGCGTGCCCTTGAGGCCGAGAAAATAGAAGGCGGTCGAGGCCAGCATGGCGAGCGAGCGGGTGACCTGGGTGCCGAGGTGGCCGGTGGCGAACAGCCGCAAGCCGCGCCGCGGCATGAAGACCAGCAGCATGAGGATGAGATGGCCGAAGTAGCGCGCCCAGAGAATCTGCGCCATCGAATAGTGCGGGGTGAGGAACTTCACCCCGGCGTTCATGAAGGGAAAGACCGAGAAGGCGAGGCAGATGAAGCCGATCGCCCTGACCACGTTGTCGCGATAGACGGGCTTCGGCGGATCGATCTCGACGGCAAGATGGTTCAAAGCGGCACCTGGAAGCGCCGGCGCGGGCGGCGGAGCGGACGGAAGGCCTGTGAGCGACAGTCCCTAGCACAGTCGCCCGGGCTCGGGGAGTCGGCAAGCCCGTGGGGCTGCCCTGCACCCCGCGCAGCCGCCGATGGGGGATCAGTAACCCTTGGTCAGGCGGTCGAGCTCGACCAGGCGGGCGAGCAGTTCGGGCATCTCGTGGAACGGCACCATGTTCGGCCCGTCCGACGGCGCCTTGTCGGGATCGCGGTGCGTCTCCATGAAGATCGCCGCCACGCCGACCGCCGCCGCCGCCCGCGCCAGCACCGGCACGAAGCGCCGCTCGCCGCCCGAGCTCGCGCCCTGCCCGCCCGGCTGCTGCACCGAATGGGTGGCATCGAACACCACCGGACAGCCGGTCTCGGCCATGATGGGCAGCGAACGCATGTCGGAGACGAGGGTGTTGTAGCCGAACGAAACGCCGCGCTCGCAGAGCAGCACGTTCGGGTTGCCGGCATAGTCGAACTTCTCCACCACGTTCCGCATGTCCCAGGGGGCGAGGAACTGGCCCTTCTTCACGTTGATGGCGCGGCCCGTGCGTGCGGCGGCGACGAGGAGATCTGTCTGGCGGCAGAGGTAGGCGGGGATCTGCAGCACGTCGGCCGCC
>DATKQA010000425.1:0-4477 GCA_035523835.1 Candidatus Sulfotelmatobacter sp. | reverse complement strand
GTCTTGGTCAGTTCGCTGCGAAAGCGATCTTGCGTCGCAATGGATTGTGCCATTTTGGGCCTCTACATCTTGACGACAATAGCATGGCGCGCATGCAATACTCTGCCGCGATGAAGCTGTTGATTGTCGACGACCATGTGATGGTGCGCGAGGGCTTGGCGGCCCTGCTCGCCCAGGTCGAAGCCGGGACGACCGTGCTGCAGGCCTCGAACGGCGATGAAGGCCTTGCCGTGGCCACCGGCGAAGCGGTCCTCGATGCGGCGTTTCTCGATCTCGCCATGCCGGGCGGCGGCATCGCGGCGATCCGTGCCTTCCGGGAGCGCTGCCCGCGGCTGCCCATCATCGTGCTATCGTCTTCGGAAGATCCTGCCGATGTCCGGCAGGCGCTGGCGGCGGGCGCGCTCGGCTATCTGCCGAAATCGGCCGGCACGCAGACCATGCTGTCGGCGCTGCGCCTGGTGCTGTCGGGCGAAGTCTATGTTCCCTCGCTGATGCTGGAGGCGGGCAACGGCAACGGCCCGCGCAACGGCGGCGACGGCGAAAGCGGCTTGACGGAACGCCAGATCGCCGTGCTGCACCAGCTCTGCCGCGGCGCCAGCAACAAGGAAATCGCCCGCGTCCTGGATATTTCCGAGAAGACCATCAAGGCGCACATCACGGCGATCTTCCGCACGCTCGGCGTGGTCAACCGTCTGCAGGCGGCGGCGGCGGCGCGCCGCCTCGGCCTGGTTCAGGACTGAAGACCGGGCGCTGCCGGTGCCGGCGGCGCCGGGTCAGGTGCGCCCGTGGCAGTGCTTGTATTTCTTGCCCGAGCCGCAGGGGCAGGGGGCGTTGCGCGCCGGCGGCCGCTGGCCGGCGGCGAGCCGCGGCGGCGGCGGCGCGGTCATGACGCCGACCTCGTTCTCGCCGGTGAGCGGATCGAGATGGGTTTCCTGCATCGGCAGCGAGGGCCGCTGGAAGAGGCCCGGCGGCGGCTCCGGCTGCTCGATCCGAAGCTCGATGTGCGCCAGCATGTTGGTCACCGCCTCGCGCAGCCGCGACAGCATGTCGTCGAACAGGTCGAAGGCCTCGCGCTTGTATTCGTTCAGCGGATCGCGCTGGCCGTAGGCGCGCAGATGGATCGCCTGACGCAGGTGGTCGAGATGCAGCAGGTGCTCCTTCCAATGCTGGTCGAGCAACTGCAGCAGCAGGCTCTTCTCCACCATGCGCATCACGTCGGGCCCGAAGTTCGCGACGCGCTCGGCCATGCGCCGGTTGGCCGCGTCCAGCAGGCGATGGCGGATCTCGTCGTCGGCGATGCCCTCCTCCTTGGCCCAGTCGGCGATCGGCAGGT
The DNA here is from genome assembly GCA_035523835.1 of Candidatus Sulfotelmatobacter sp. GTDB lineage: Bacteria > Pseudomonadota > Alphaproteobacteria > Ferrovibrionales > Ferrovibrionaceae > DASQHM01. Next base: position 3,144 of record DATKQA010000425.1, on the reverse strand, counting down.
CCAGGTTGAAGATGCGCAGCATCTCCAGGTGAAGGCCGGCGGTGTCCCACTGCTCGGCGTAGGCCTTTTCCGGAATGTGGCGGGCCACCAGGTTGGTGACGATTTCTTCCCGCATGTCGCTGATCGTTTCGGCGACGTCGGCGGTCTGCATCACCTCGATGCGCTGCTCGTAGATGACCTTGCGCTGGTCGTTCATTACGTCGTCGTATTTCAGCAGGTTCTTGCGGATTTCGTAGTTGCGCGCTTCGACCTTCTGTTGCGCCTTTTCCAGCGCCTTGTTGATCCAGCTATGGACAATGGCTTCGCCTTCCTTGAGGCCGAGCCGCTGCAGCATGCCGTCCATGCGCTCGCTGCCGAAGATGCGCATGAGATCGTCTTCCAGGCTGAGGAAGAATTTCGAGGCGCCGGGATCGCCCTGGCGGCCGGAACGGCCACGGAGCTGGTTGTCGATGCGCCGGCTCTCGTGCCGTTCGGTGCCGATGATATAGAGGCCGCCGGCCTCCAGCACCTTGGTCCTCTCGCTGTCGACCTCGGCGCGGATCGCGGCGATCTTCGCCTGGCGCGCCGTCTCGTCGGGGATCGCCTCCGCCTCGGACTTCACCCGCATCTCGAAATTGCCGCCGAGCTGGATGTCGGTGCCGCGGCCGGCCATGTTGGTGGCGATGGTGACGGCGCCGAAGCGGCCGGCCTGGGCGACGATCTCCGCCTCCTGCTCGTGGTAGCGCGCATTCAGCACGCTGTGCGGAATCCTATTCTGCTTCAGGATGGCGTCGAGCGCTTCCGACTTCTCGATCGAGACGGTGCCGACCAGCACCGGCTGGCCGCGCTCGCGGCATTCCTCGATAAGCTGGACGATGGACGCGACCTTCTCCTTGGCGGTGCGATAGACCTCGTCGTCGTGGTCCTTGCGGACGACCTCAACGTTGGTCGGGATCTCCACCACGTCCAGCTTGTAGATGTCGGCGAATTCCTGGGCCTCGGTCACCGCGGTGCCGGTCATGCCGGCGAGCTTGGGATAGAGGCGGAAGTAATTCTGAAAGGTGATCGAGGCGAGCGTCTGGTTCTCGGTCTGGATCGAAACCTTCTCCTTGGCCTCCAGCGCCTGGTGCAGCCCCTCCGAATAGCGCCGGCCCTCGAGCATGCGGCCGGTGAATTCGTCGACGATCACCACCTTGTCGTCCTTCACCAGGTAGTCGGTGTCGCGGCTGAACATCTTGTGCGCGCGGAGCGCCTGGTTCAGGTGATGCACGATGGTGATGTTTTCGATGTCGTAGAGGCTCTGGCTCTTGATCAGGCCGGCCTCTCGCATCATCTGCTCGGCGCGTTCGATGCCGGCTTCGGTGAAGGTCACCGTGCGCGCCTTCTCGTCCTTCTCGAAATCGCCGGGCTCGAGCAGGGGAATGAACTTGTCGACGGCGATATAGAGTTCGGAGGTGTCTTCCGTCGGGCCGCTGATGATCAGCGGCGTGCGCGCCTCGTCGATCAGGATCGAGTCCACCTCGTCGACGATGGCGAAATTGAACGGGCGGTGCACCATCGCCTCGATCTGGAACTTCATGTTGTCGCGGAGATAGTCGAAGCCGAACTCGTTGTTGGTGCCGTAGGTCACGTCGGCGGCATAGGCGACCCGCCGTTCATCGTCGTCCAGGCCGTGCACGATGCAGCCGACGCTGAGGCCGAGGAACTTGTAGATGCGCCCCATCCACTCGGCATCGCGTCTGGCCAGGTAGTCGTTCACCGTCACCACATGCACGCCCTTGCCTTCCAGGGCATTGAGATAAACCGGCAGCGTCGCCACCAGGGTCTTGCCCTCGCCGGTCTTCATCTCGGCGATCTTGCCCTCGTGCAGCACCATGCCGCCGATCATCTGCACGTCGAAATGGCGCTGGCCGAGCACCCGCTTGGCCGCCTCGCGCACCGTGGCGAAGGCTTCGGGCAGCAATTGCTCGAGCGTCTCGCCGGCCTTGACGCGGTCGCGGAACCGATCGGTGCGGGCGCCGAGCTCGGCGTCGGTCAGCTTGGCGATCTCCGGCTCCAGCGCGTTGATCGTCGCCACGCGCTTGGCGAAGGTTTTGACCACGCGGTCGTTGGCAGAGCCGAAAATCTTCTTGGCAATCGTGCCGAGCATTGCAATCCCCAGATAGGCGGCGGACGACCGGGCGGCCACCCCGACACATAAGGGCGGGGCGGCGATCTGTCAACGAGGCTTGGCCGTTGATTTTTCGCGGCTTTGGCCGGTTTTCGCGATCGCGGCGCAAGCGGCGGCACGGCGCCCTTGTCGCCTCGGCGGAAACCTCTATGCTCGGCGCCGCGTCGCCGCAACGTAGCGAAATCGCGGCGTTACTCCGGCCGGGAAGGGCCGGCTGCAAAAGGACACAAGCTCGATGGTGCAAAGCCTGCTCCGCGCCGCGGCGCTGTCACTCGCGCTCGCCGTCGGCCTCGCCCTGCCCGCTTCGGCGCAGGCGCCGGCCGCCGCCGGCGATCCGGTCGTCGCCAAGGTCAATAACGAGGTCATCCATCGTTCCGAGGTGGCGAACGTGATCGCCGGCCTGCCGGATCAATATCGCGCCTACCCCGCCGATGCGCTGTTCGGTGCCGTGCTCGGCCAGATGATCGACCAGCGGCTCATGGCCGAGGCGGCCGAGGCGGCCAAGCTCGCCGACGACCCGGATGTGAAGCGGCGGATCGCGCTCGCCCACGACAGCGTGCTGCAACAGGCCTATATCTCGCGCGAGGTGGAAAAGGGCCTGACCGAGGAGCGGCTCAAGGCAGCCTACGCCAAACGCATGAAGGAAGAGCCGCCGCAGGAAGAGGTGCATGCCCGTCACATTCTGGTGAAGACCGAGGCCGAGGCGAAGGAGCTGATCGTCGAGCTGCAGAAGGGCGCCGATTTCGCCACCCTCGCCAAGAGCAAGTCGACCGATGCCGCCTCCAACCAGGACGGCGGCGATCTCGGCTATTTCACCAAGGACCGCATGGTGCCGGAATTTGCCGAGGCGGCCTTCGCCATGAAGCCGGGCGAAATCTCCAAGACGCCGGTGCAGACCAAGTTCGGCTGGCATGTCATCAAGGTCGAGGACCGGCGCGAGGGACCGACCTTCGAAGACGCCAAGGAGGAACTCCGCGGCGAGGTGGCCAAGCAGC
>DATKQA010000424.1:0-2874 GCA_035523835.1 Candidatus Sulfotelmatobacter sp. | reverse complement strand
CGACATCACCGTCGACGCGCCCGGCCGCGTCTTCGTGCGCGGCCGCGGTCTCGATGCCGAGCTGTCCGGCCGGCTGCATGTCGGCGGCACCAGCGTGGCACCCCAGCCGGTCGGCGGCTTCAACCTGCGCTACGGCACCTTCAGCCTGGTCGGCACCACGCTGACCTTCTCGCGCGGCCATGTCGGGCTCGGCGGCGCCGGGCTCGAGGGCAAGATCGACCCGACGCTGGATTTCGAGGCCAATTCGACCAGCGGCAACATCACCGCGACACTCGACATCACCGGCTATGCCGACAAGCCGAAGATCACGCTCAGTTCCTCGCCGACCCTGCCGCAGGACGAGATTCTGGCCCGGCTGCTGTTCGGCAAGAGTGCCAAGGATCTGAGCCCGTTCGAATATGCCGAGATCGCCCAGGCGCTGGCCCAGATCACCGGCGTCGGCGGCCCGCTCAGCAACAACCCGCTGAACGCGATCCGTCAGGGGCTGGGGCTGGACCGGCTGCAGGTGACCGGTGGCGCCAACGGTGCCGGCGCCGCCGTCGAGGCGGGGCGCTACGTCGCCCCGGGCGTGTTCGTCGGCGCCAAGCAGGGCACGTCCGGCGGCAGCCAGGCCGAGGTGCAGATCGATCTGTGGAAGGGGCTGAAGCTCGACACCACCGTCGGCACCAGTTCCGGCACCGGTGCCAGTGCCGGCTCGAGCGGCAGCAGCGTCGGCCTGTCGTATCAGTTCGAGTACTGACCGCGGGCCTGCGGCGCGCCAGCGCCGCTTGCCGGGATCGTTGCCCAAGCGCTAGAACCGCGGGCCGTCACCCTTCCCGCCGGCCCGGAATCGGCCGGTCGGCTCCTGCAGGAGCCCCTTGTCGCGATGACGTTGCCCGGTCTGCGCGAGTGGGTGTTCTCCGCCAAAACCTTCGCCGCCGCCATGATTGCGCTGCTGATCGCGCTGCGCTTGGGGCTGGACCGCCCGTACTGGGCCATGCTCACCGTCTACATCGTCACCCAGCCTCTGACCGGCGCGACGCGCTCGAAGGCCGCCTACCGGTTCGGCGGTACGCTGCTCGGCGCGGTCGGCGCCGTCGTCCTGGTGCCCAACCTCGTCAATGCGCCGGTGCTGCTGACCGGCGCGATGGCGCTCTGGACCGGAATCTGCCTCACCTTCGCCCTGCTCGACCGCACGCCGCGCAGCTACCTGTTCATGCTCGCCGGCTACACCGCGGCGATCATCGGCTTTCCCACCGTCGACTCGCCGGGCACGATCTTCACCGTCGCCCTGGCCCGGGTCGAGGAAACCTCGCTCGGCCTGATCTGCTCCACCATGGTCACCACCCTGTTCTTTCCGCGACCGGTCGGGCCGGTGCTGGTCGCCCGCATCGATGCCTGGTTCGCCGACGGGCGCGCCTGGGCGGTCGCCATGCTCGCCGGCACGGTCGACGAGGACCGCGCCCGCGCCGCGCGCCGGTCCATGGCCGGCGCCGCGGTCGAGATCGGCCTGCTCGCCTCGCAACTCGCCTACGATGCGTCGAAGTTCCAGACCGCGACGCTGCCCGTGATCGTGCTGCGCCGGCGCATGATGTATCTGCTGCCGGTGATCTTCGCGGTCAGCGACCGGCTGGCGCTGCTCCGAACCCGCAGCGCGGTGACCCCGGCGCTGCAGGATGTCATGGACCGGCTGCGCGGCTGGCTCGCCGCCGGCGCTGACGGGCCCGTGGATCCGCCGGATTCGCTGCGTGCCGACATCGACCGGGCGGAGCCGCCGATCGGTGCCGCCTCCGACTGGGACGCGATCGTCCGCGCGAGCCTGGTGGCACGGCTGTGCGAGCTGGCCGACCTGACCCACGACATCCGCGCGCTCCGCCGCCAGGTGGAGATGGGCAGCCCGCGCCTGCCGCCGCTCGCCATCCCGCGCGCAGAGGCCCCGGCCGCCACCCGCTATCACGACTGGGGCATGACGCTGCTCTCCGCCTTCGCCGCGGTGCTCGCGGTGCTGCTGGTCTGCGGCTTCTGGATCGTCAGCGGCTGGCAGGACGGTGCCAGCGCCGCGATCTTCGCCGCCGTCGGCTGCAGCTTCTTCGCCACGCTCGACGACCCGGCGCCGGCCATCCTGAGCTTCATGCACATGATCGCGGTCGCCGCGGTGCTCGACGCAGTCTATCTTTTCGCCGTGCTGCCGCTCGTGTCCACGTGGGAGATGCTGGTTCTGAGCATGGCGCCGGGCCTGCTCATCCTCGGCACGCTGATCGCGCGGCCGGCCACGTTCCTCACCGGGCTCGCCATCGCGGTCAACGCCATCGGCATGCTGGCGCTGACCGACACCTACAACGCGCAGTTCGCCAACTTCGTCAACACCGCGACCGCCTCCATCCTCGGCATGGCTGCGGCCGCCGTGCTGACCCGCATCATCCGCTCCGTCGGCGCCGAATGGACGGCGCGCCGCCTGATGCGTGCCGGCTGGCGCGACATCGCCCACATTGCCGAGCATCGGCCGATCCCGCGCCCCGTTCTGGCGGCGCTGATGCTCGACCGGCTCGGCGATCTGGTGCCGCGGCTTGCCGCCGCCGATCCGAATGCCGACCGGACGGTGCGCCGGGCGCTGCACGATCTGCGCGTCGGCCTCAATCTCGAACTTCTGCTCGACGACACACGAACGCTCGCGGCCCCCGTGCAGGCGCGCGTGCAGGAGATGGTCGGCGCGATCGGCGAGCATTATCGCCGCCAGGCTCCGGCCGCACCGGCGGCCGCCATCATGCCGATGATCGAGGCGGTCGCGGTGTTCAGGAAATTCGCGAACTGCGCGTTGTAGGTGTCGGTCAGCGCCAACATGCCGGCGGCATTCACCGACAGCGCGAGACCGGTGAAGAAGGTCGCCGGCATGGC
>DATKQA010000423.1:0-5064 GCA_035523835.1 Candidatus Sulfotelmatobacter sp. | reverse complement strand
TCGTTCTATCCGAAGGAACTGCTGACCGTTGCCTTCGCGCGCGAGGCCGGCGAAGCGGCGCTCCGCCCGGTGCTCGCCATCGAACTGGCGCTGCGTGCCATGGGCGAGGCCGGTATCGCCCGCTGCCAGGTGGTCGTCTCCGCCGCCAAATGGGAAGTGCTGCGCTATCTCGGCGACGGCCGCCGGCACGGCGTCGACATCGCCTACCTGGTGCAGGCCGAGCCGCGCGGCCTCGCCGACGCCGTCGACCGGGGCCATGCCTGGACGCGCGGCGCCTCCGTCTGCATGGCCATGCCCGACACCGTGCTGCACCCGGCCGACGCCATCGGCCGTGTGAAGGCCAAACTCGTCGCCGCGGGCGCCGACCTTATCCTCGGCGTATTTCCCTCGGGCCATCCGGAACAGCAGGGGCCGGTGCGCTTCGCCGCCGACGGCCGCGTGCTGGAAGTGCTGGACAAGCCGGCCGCGACCGACCTGCGCAACACCTGGGGCGTGGCGGCCTGGTCGCCGGCCTTCGGCACCTTGCTGCATGCGACCTTGGCGGCCGGCGGCGCCGGCGCGCAGCCGGCGCTCGGCGCCATCTTCGACTTGGCGGTGCGCCGCGGGCTCGATGTGCGGGCGGAATATTTCGCCGATGGCTCCTATGTCGATATCGGCACACCCGAAGGGTTGCATGCCGCGCTGGCGCTCGCGGCGCACAATCTGGAAGCGTCGGACCCATGACCGGCGGCGCGCCGCTGGCGCCGCCCGCCGCGACCGGCCAGCCGCTCCATCTCTATTGCATCGAGGCTTTCGGCCGCGGCGCCATCGACGACCTGTTCGCCGCCGTGGATGCCGCGCCGTTCGAGCCGCCCGGCGCGGCGATGCAGGCCGCCGCCGGCGCCGAGGGTGAAGCGATCGCCGATGCGCTCTGCCGCATCGGCCTGCTGCTGGTCGAGCATGGCCGCAGCGCCGCCGCGGTCGGCGCCTATCGGGTGGCGCTTGCCTATTGGCCGCGGCATTCGGGCGCGCTGCTGCTGCTCGGCCGGCTGTATCAGGCGGCGGGCGATTTCGTCGCCGCCGAGGCCTGTGTCCGCGATCTCGTCGCCATCGAGCCGGCGGACGCCGATGCCCGCCGCGAACTGGCCCAGGTCCTGTTCGGCGGCGGCCGGCTGACCGAGGCGGACCAGGCGGCACAGGCGGCGCTCAGGCTGGCGCCGTTCGATGCCGCCGCCTGGCACGTCCTCGGCCAGGTGCGGCTCCAGCGCGACCGCCCGGCGCCGGCGGCGGCCTTCCTGGCCGAGGCGGTGCGCCTCGATCCCCTGCTCGCCGCCGCCTGGGGCGACCTGGCCGAGGCGCTGCGCCGGCTTGGCCGCGACGCCGAGGCGGAGGCCGCCGCCGGCCGCTTCGCCGCCCTGGGCGCGGAAGACGTGGTGGCGCTGCGCCTGCAGGCCGAGGCGTTGACCGAGAACGACCGCCTGACCCAGGCCGAAGCGGCCCTGCAAAAGGCCGTGGCGCTGGCGCCGGATTTCGCCCTGGCCTGGTCCGATCTCGGCCGCGTGCAGCGTCGGCAGGGACAGATGGCCGAGGCTGAAGCCAGCATCCGGCGTTTCGTCGCGCTCCGGCCGCGCGATCCGGATGCGCACAACCAGCTCGGCCTGCTGCTGTTCGACATGCACCAGTTCGCGGCGGCGGCGGCCGCGTTCACCGTCGCGCTCGGCTGTCGGCCCGACTACGCCGACACTTTCATCTATCTGGGCGAGGTCCATGCCCGCCGCCGCAAGCTCGATCTCGCCGAAGCCAATTACCGCCGCGCCCTTGAACTCGACCCGCACAGCCTCCTGGCGCACAATCGCCTTGCCGTGCTGCTGACGTTCCGTGGCCGGCCGGCAGAGGCGGCGGCCCTGCTGGAAGATGTGCTGTCGCGTCATCCCGATGCCGAGCCGATCAAGCTTCGCCTCGGCGGCATCTGGTGCGAGATGGGCCGGCTCGCCGATGCCGAGCGCATCGCGCGGGCGGTGCTGGCGCAATCGCCCAGATCCGCCTCCGCGCATACCCTGCTCGGGCGGGTGCAGGAATGCCTCGGCAACGACGCAGCGGCGGCCGAGGCCTATATTGCCGCGCTGCGCTACCATCAAGCCTGGGCCGCCGCCTGGCTCGGCGTCATCCGCATGCATCGCCGGGGCATTGCCGCGGCCGGCGCCTATCTGGCGCAGGCGCGCCCGGCGCGGCTCGAGCAGTTCTACAACATGCTCCTGCTGGAAATTCAGTCCGGCAACGACAGCGAGGTCTATGGCGCGATCGCCGGCGATGGCGCCAGGCTGCTGCCGCAAAGCAAGCTGATGCGCACCGCCGCGGCCTACATAAAGGCCTATGACGGCGAGACCGACGATGCCGCCATCGGCCGCGATTACCGCGCCATCTGGGGGCCGGTCGGCGCGCGCCCGGCGGCGGCGCATATTGCGGGCGCGGCGGCGCGGCCGCTTCGCGTCGGCTATGTCGGGCAGTATCTGCATCCGACCTTGATGAACGACTATTTCCGGCATCACGACTTCGACGCCTTCGAGATCCATCTCTACAGCGACGACGATCGCGGCAAGATCGATCCGCTGCCCGCGCCGGTGCGCTGGCACGCGGTCAAGGACACCGACATGGCGCAATCCTTCCGCGCCAACCGGATCGATCTCTGCGTCGACATCCTCGGGCCGCTCGCCTTCGGTCCCTTCATGGACCTGGCGGAGCAGATCAACCGGCGCATCGCGCCGGCGCAATGTTCCTGGATCGATACGTTCGCCAGCTTCGGCGGCAGCGCGCACGACTTCATCATCGCCGATCCGGAACTGGTGCCGCCGGAGCACGAGGCCGACTTCGTCGAGCGCATCATCCGCCTGCCGGTGACGCACTGGTCGTGCCAGCCGCCGAAGCTCGCCATCGAACCGGGGCCGCTGCCGGCATTGCGGAACGGCCACATCACCTTCGGCGTCGCGAATCGGGCGATCAAGCTGACCGATGCGGCGCTCGCCCTATGGGCTGCGGCGATGCGGGCAGTGCCGGGTTCGCGCTTGCGCTTGTTTGGTGCCGCCGCGCTCAACTTCATGCTGCGGCAGCGCATCACCCGCTTCCTGGCCGCCCAGGGCATCGAACCTGGCCGCATCGACTTCTCCGGGCCGGGCTCGCAGCGCCAGGTGCTGGAGTTCTACCAGACCGTCGATATCGCGCTCGATACCTATCCCTATAGCGGCGGCATCACCGGTTTCGAGACGCTCTGGATGGGCGTGCCGCTGGTGACCCGCACCGGCCGGCTGCTGGTCTCGCGCCAGGCCCGCAGCATGCTTGCCTGCATCGGCCGCCGGCAATGGATCGCCGTCGACGCCGCGGGATTCGTCGCCGCCGTCGCGGCCCTTGCCGGCGACCTCCCGGCGCTGGCACGCGAGCGCGCCACGCTGCGCCAGGCCGTGGTGCAATCGCCGCTCTGCCAGGGCGAGCGTTTCGCCCGCGACCTGGAGACCGCCTTCCGCACCATGGCCGCCGCGTCAGGATGACGGCGGCGGCGGGTTGCTGACGCGATATTGCAAGGCGATCAGCTCGGCGAAATGCTGCAGCCGGTCGCATTCCATGGCGGCCAGCAGGGCATTGTCGGCATAGGGCGCCAGGATTGCCTCGGCCGCGGCCGACCAGGGCGCGTCGGCGGCATAGACGACGCCCAGGCCGAAGATCGCCGGAACCTTGGCGAGGCGCAGGCCGGCGCCGTCGGCGGTGAGGAAATCCTCCACTGCCGTGAGCACGCCATTGCGCGTGCCGCCTTCCCTGGCCGCCACGGCAAAGGCGCCGAGGCCGCGGAAGCCGCCCGGCGTCAGCTCCGCCAGGTCCGGTCGGACACCCCTGATCCAGTCGTGCGGCTGGCGGAACTCGGCCGGGATGGTCTCCGGATCGTAATAGCCGTCGCGGCGGCCGAAGGGCCAGCCGATATCGTGCAGCAAGGCGAGCAGGGGCCGCCGCGCCGCGCCGACGGCGCGTCGGACGGCCAGGAGTTCGTGCAGGACCGTGTAGTAGTTATGGTCGCCGTCGATCAGGTAGGCGTCCGCGGCTTCTAGCGTCGGTAGTATCTCGAGGCTCAGGCCCTTCTCAAGCCGCGCATGCGGCGCCGCCGCCACCAGAGCCGTGAGCTCGGCGGTCGGCATGACCTCGATTTCGGTCAGCGACCCGCCGGCTTCGGCCGTATAGGCGATCATCGCACGGGTCATGGTGCCGGCCTCGGCGCCGATCTCGACCAGGTTTCGCGCCCTGGCCGCCCGCAGCAGCGGCAGGATGATGGGCAGAAATTCCGCCAGGCTGTAGAGCATCGCCATTTCAGTACAATTGCCAGCCTCTAGTGCAATTATGCCACAGATCGTGACCCGGTTGGGCTAGCAGGTTGTTTCAGTTTGACATTGCAGGCGCGCTCCATATCCTCTGCTGCGGGTAACAAGTCGTGAGCCATGCGAGCACTTCTAACGCTTTTGGCTGCCGGTGTACTTGTGGGGGGCGTTGCGGTCGGGGGGGCTTTCGCCCAATCGACGGGCCTTAATCAAGCAGGGCAGAACAGTTCCGACCCCGGTCTGCAGGCGCAGATCGACGCGGCATACAAGCAGGTCCTGGCCCATCCGGCCGATGTCGACCTGGCCTATCAATATGCGGCACTGCTGATCCGCGCCGGCAGCTACGAACCGGCGGCCGGCGTGCTCGAAGGCATCCTGGTCGTCGACAGCAAGCAGCCGATCGTCCGGCTCGAACTCGGCGTGCTCTATTTCCGGCTCGGCTCCTATGCGCTCGCCGAATCCTACATCCAGGAAGCGTTGAAGGATCCGAGCCTGCCGCCGCAGGAGCGCGCCCGTGGCCAGCAATATCTGGCGGCGGTCGAAAGCCGCAACAGCATCAACCGGGTGTTCGGCAGCATCTCGACCGGGCTCCGCTATCAGACCAACGCCAACCTGGCGACCGACAACAACCAGATCCTGCTCGGCGGCGGCAGCATCCTGCGCCCCGCCGGCGCCTCGCCGCGGCACGAATGGAATCCCTTCGTGCTCGGCAATGTCGGCGATTCCT
>DATKQA010000422.1:0-2565 GCA_035523835.1 Candidatus Sulfotelmatobacter sp. | reverse complement strand
TACATGGTGCCGCCGGTCACCGCGGTCATGGCCTATTTCCTGTTCGACGAAACCCTGAGTCCGCTCGCGCTGCTCGGCATGGCGATCACCGTCGCCGGCGTGGCCATGGTCAACCTGCCGCGATGACCAAGCAGAGCGCGCGGCCGGATTTCTACGCGCGCATTCCGACCCTGGTCTGGCCGCCGGGCGACCTCTGGGTCTTCGGCTATGGTTCGCTGATGTGGCAGCCGGGCTTTCGCCATGCGGAGGCGCAGTCGGCGCTGCTCCACGGCTATCACCGCGCGCTCTGCATGTGGTCGGAACATTACCGCGGCACGCCGGATCGGCCGGGCCTGGTGTTCGGCCTGGATGCCGGCGGCTCGTGCCGCGGCCGCGCTTTCCGCGTCGTCCGGCGCGAGCGCGATCGCGCCGTCGACTATCTCTACCGGCGCGAACTGATCTCCTACGTTTATCTGCCGAAGCTGCACCCGATCCATCTCGCCGACGGACGGCGCGTGCCGGCGCTGATCTTCATCGCCGACCGCAGCAATCCGCAATATGCCGGCAAGCTGCCGCTCGGCCGCATCGCCCGCATCATAGCGGCGAGCGCCGGCAAGAGCGGCTCGAACCGCGACTATCTCGCCAATACCGCGGCGCATCTCGACGAACTCGGCATCCGCGACGGCGTGGCGCACCGCGTGCTGGCCATGGTCGAGCGGCTCAGGATGGCTTGCGCGACAGATCGAGCGTCGAGGCCAGGGCGATCATCATCACCGCGCTGAGGCCGACCGGGACGAAGGCGGCGAGCGGCACGCCGGTCGCGTCCCAGGCCCAGCCGCTGACGACGGAAACCAGCACGGCGCAGGGGTAGCTGATGGTGAACATGCCGGCCGACATGCGCGGCACGTCGGGTGCGGCGCAGAGGAGCGGCGGCAAGGCCAGGGCCAGGATCAGGCCGAAGGCGTTGGAGAAGCCGAGCACGCCGGCCGAGACGACGACCCCCGCACCGGGCAAGCTAACCATGCCGGCGACGCAGGCAAGCGAGAGGATGCCGGAAGCGACATAGGGCCAGCGGCGGCGGGTTAGCCGGCCGGCGACCGCCAGCATCAGGAACGAGGCCGGAAGCTGCCCGGCGTTGAGCGCGGTGAGCGCGGCGCCGATCAGTTCGGGCCGCCCGCTCTGATGCAGGTAGTCCGGCAGGAACGCGTTGCTGGCGAGATAGAGCGCGTTGACGCCGCCCATCACCAGGCCGAGCCGCCAGATCAGCGGATCGCGCCAATCCGGCCACCAGCGTTGCGCCGGCAGGGCGCTGCCCGCAGCGGCGACCGGGTGCGGCGTCAGGCTCCGCACCAGCACGGCGGTCAGCAGCACCGGCAGCGACCAGACGACAAAGCTCCAGCGCCAGCTCCCGCCGATCAGCGGCAGCAGGTAGGGATTGAGCCAGGGCGGCAGCACCTCGCCGACCAAGAGGCCGTTGGAATAGACGGCGATGCCCAGCGCGACGCGCGTCGGCCACCATTCGCGCACCATCGGCGGCATGGCCGGCTGCATGAAGGCGACGCCCATGCACATGAAGAAGGTGGCGGCATAGAGCGCGCTGACATCCGGTGCCGCGCCGCGCAGCGCCGAGGCGAGGGCGGTGAGCATGAGGCCGCCGATCAGCGTGCGGCGGACGCCGAAGCGGGCGATCAGCGCCGAGCCGGGGATCGCCGCGCAGGCGAACAGCAGTGGCGCCAGGCCGGTCAGCACGCCGATGCCGGTCTCCGACATCCTGAGGTCGGCATGGATCAGCGGGATGACCGGCGGCACCGCCAGAATGGTGAGGCGGAGCCCGATGCCGGAGAGCCAGAGCAGCACCAGCAGCGTGACGAAGCGCGCCGTGCCGCCGGCGCCCGCCCGGGCCGTCGCCGGCATGACGATGCGTTCGTCCATCGCGCGCCTCGCCTCAGGCCGACTGCCGCTCGGCCGGCAGCCGATGCGGCCGCCGCGCCGCCACGGCGGCGGCGATGCGCCGGGCCAGGGCAGGCGTCGCCTCGGTCAGCGGCAGGCGGAGTTCCGGCGAGCGGATCAGGCCCTCGCACCAGAGCCAGTGCTTGATCGGCGCCGGGTTCGGTTCGGCGAAGAGCAGCGCGACGATCTCGGCGAGGTGGCGCCAGCGCTGCAGCGCACCGACGCGGTCGCCGGCCAGCAGCGCCGCGCGCACGGCGGCGAAGCCCTCGGTCTCGACATGGGCCGCGGCCAGGATGCCGCCGTCGGCGCCGTGCGCCAGGGCGGTGAAGAACTGCGCGTCCTCGCCGGTCATCACGGCGAAACCCGGCGGCCGGCGCTGCAGCAGGTCGAAGCTCTGCGCGAGGTCGGCCGCGCAATCCTTCACGCCGACGATAGTGTCGAGCGCGGCAAGCCGCAGCAGCGTGTCGTTTTCCAGGTTGACGCCGGTGCGGTAGGGGATGTTGTAGAGCGCGATCGGCCGCAGTGTCCGCGCCGCCAGGTGGGCGAAGTGGCGGTAGAGGCCGTCCTGCGACGGCCGCACGTAGTAGGGACAGGTGATGAGATAGCCGTCGATCGGCCAGTCCCGCGTGTCGGCGA
>DATKQA010000421.1:0-5087 GCA_035523835.1 Candidatus Sulfotelmatobacter sp. | reverse complement strand
CGACGCTCGACCAGGACCGTGACGGTCTTGTCGCACTTGTCGCTCACCACCTTGCCCAACAGAACTCGTCTCGGCATCTTCTGTGCTCCTCGACCGGCCGCTACTTGGCTGCGGCTTTTTCGGCCAGAATGGTCTTGATGCGCGCGATGTCGCGCCGCACCTGGCGCACGCGAGCGGTGTTCTCCAACTGACCGGTGGCGCGCTGGAAGCGCAGGTTGAACTGCTCCTTCTTCAGCGTCAGCAGGCTGTCCTTCAATTCGTCCACGCTCTTGCCGATGAGGTCGCTCGCCTTCATCTTCAGCCCTCCTCGCCGAGCCGGCTGACCAAGCGCGTCTTGATCGGCAGCTTGGCCGCCCCGAGATCGAAGGCTTCCTTGGCCACGGTGCGCGAGACGCCGTCCACCTCGAACATGATGCGGCCGGGCTTGATGCGGCACATCCAGAACTCCGGCGTGCCCTTGCCTTTGCCCATGCGCACTTCAATCGGCTTTTTCGAAACCGGCACATCCGGGAAGACGCGGATCCAGACGCGGCCGGCGCGCTTCATGTGGCGGGTGATGGCCCGCCGCGTCGCTTCGATCTGACGCGCGGTGACGCGGCCGGGCTCCATGGCCTTCAGCCCGAAAGAGCCGAAGTTCAAGGTGGTGCCGCCCTTGGCGACGCCGTGCACACGGCCCTTGTGGGCCTTGCGGAACTTGGTGCGTGTCGGCTGCAGCATTGCTGGAAAACTCCTCTGATCCGCTCAGCCGCGGCCGCCGGCGCTGGCCTGCTCGGCCAGGCGCTTGTCCTGCGCCATCGGGTCATGCACCATGATCTCGCCCTTGAACACCCAGACCTTCACGCCGCAGGTGCCGTAGGCGGTCTTGGCGGTGGCGACGCCGTAGTCGATGTCGGCGCGCAGCGTATGCAGCGGCACGCGGCCTTCGCGATACCATTCGATACGGGCGATCTCGGCACCGCCGAGGCGGCCGGAGCAGTTGATGCGGATGCCCTGGGCGCCGAGGCGCATGGCCGACTGCACCGCGCGCTTCATGGCGCGGCGGAAGGCGACGCGGCGCTCGAGCTGCTGGGCGATGTTTTCCGCCACCAGCTTGGCGTCGATCTCAGGCTTGCGGATCTCCACGATATTGAGATGCACTTCCGAGGCGGTCATCTTGGCCAGCGTCGAGCGCAGCTTCTCGATGTCGGCGCCCTTCTTGCCGATGACGACGCCCGGGCGGGCGGTGTGGATGGTGACGCGCGCCTTTTTCGCCGGGCGCTCGATGACGATGCGGCTGACGCCGGCCTGAGCCAGGCGGTCGCTCAGGAACTTGCGGATCTTCAGGTCCTCGTGCAGCAGCTTGCCGTAGTCGCCCTCGTTGGCATACCAGCGCGAGTCCCAGGTGCGGTTGATGCCGAGCCGCAGCCCGACCGGATTGACCTTCTGACCCATCAGGCGCTCTCCTCGGCGCGCTCGCGCACGACCACGGTGACATTGCTGAAGAACTTCTGGATGCTGCCGACCCGGCCGCGCGCCCGGGCCGCCCAGCGTTTCATCACCAGCGCCTTGCCGACGAAGGCCTCGGTCACCACCAGGCGATCGACGTCGAGCTGGTGATTGTTTTCGGCGTTGGCGATGGCCGACTGCAGCACCTTCTTCACGTCGCGCGCAGCGCGCCGCTTGGAGAAGGTGAGCTCGGCCACGGCCGCCGCCGCGGACTTGCCGCGGATCGTCTCGGCGACCAGGTTGAGCTTGCGCGGGCTGACCCGGATCATGTGGCCGATGGCCCGCGCCTCGGTGTCGGCGAGCCGCCGCCCTGCGGACTGCTTGCTCATGGCTTCCTCTTCACTTTCTTGTCGGCGGCATGGCCGTAGAAGGTGCGGGTCGGCGAAAACTCGCCAAGCTTGTGGCCGACCATGTCCTCGGTGACCAGCACCGGCAGGAACTTCTGGCCATTGTAGACGCCGAAGGTCAGGCCGACGAATTGCGGTAGGATGGTCGAACGGCGCGACCAGGTCTTGATGATTTCCTTGCGTCCCGAATCACGCGACGTCTCCGCCTTCTTCAGCAGATAGCCGTCGACAAAGGGACCTTTCCAGACGGAGCGAGCCACGTGCGCCTCTCCTTACGCCGAAGTCTTACGGTTCGACGGCCGACGCCGCATGATGAACTTGTCGGTCGCCTTGTTCTGCCGGGTGCGCTTGCCCTTGGTCGGCTGGCCCCACGGGGTCACCGGATGCCGGCCGCCCGACGTGCGCCCCTCGCCGCCGCCGTGCGGATGGTCGACCGGATTCATCGTCACGCCGCGGTTGTGCGGCCGCTTGCCCATCCAGCGCATGCGGCCGGCCTTGCCGATCTTCTGGTTCTGGTTGTCGGGGTTGCTCACCGCGCCGATGGTCGCCATGCATTCGGCACGCACCATGCGCTGCTCGCCGGAGGTGAGGCGGAGCTGGGCATAGCCGGCGTCCTTGCCGATGAGCTGCACGTAGGAGCCGGCGGCGCGCGCGAGCTGGCCGCCCTTGCCGACCTTCATCTCCACGTTGTGGATGATGGTGCCGACCGGGATCGACTTCATCGGCATGGCATTGCCCGGCTTGATGTCGACGCGCTCGCCGGCGACGATCTTGTCGCCGACCTTCAGCCGCTGCGGCGCCAGGATGTAGGACTGCTCGCCGTCGTCGTATTTCACCAGGGCGATGAAAGCGGTGCGGTTCGGATCGTATTCCAGCCGCTCCACCGTCCCGCTCACGTCGAACTTGCTGCGCTTGAAGTCGATGATGCGGTAGCGCCGCTTGTGGCCGCCGCCGCGGAAGCGGCTGGTGATGCGGCCATGATTGTTGCGGCCGCCGGTGGACACCATGCCCTCGGTCAGTTCCTTGACCGGCTTGCCCTTCCAGAGGCCGGTGCGGTCGATCAGCACCAGCCCGCGCTGGGACGGCGTGACCGGCTTGTAATTCTTCAATGCCATCGCACTAGATCCCCGTGGTCACGTCGATCGACTGGCCTTCGGCGAGGGTCACCATCGCCTTCTTCCAGTCCGAACGAACCCCGATCGTGTTCTTGAAGCGCTTCTCCTTGCCTTTCACGCGCAAGGTGTTCACGGCCGTCACCTTGACGTTGAACAGGCCCTCCACCGCCGCCTTGATCTCCGGCTTGGTGGCGCTGAGCGGCACGCGGAAGATCACCTGGTTGTGCTCGGAGGCGCGGGTCGACTTTTCCGTCACCACCGGCCCGAGAATGGTGTCGTACATCTGCTCCCGGTTCATTTCAGTCGCGCCTCCAGATGCTCCACCGCGGCCTTGGTCAGCACCAGCGTGTCACGGCGCAGGATGTCGTAGACGTTGGCACCCTGCTGCGGCAGCACGTCGACATGCGGCAGGTTGGCGGCGGCGCGACGCAGGTTCTCGTTGACCGCGGCGCCGTCGACGATGAGCACCGAGTCCCAGCCGAAGCGGCCCATGACCTCGACCAGGGCCTTGGTGCGCGCGGCCTCGAGCCTTGCCTCGTCGATCACGACGAGCTTACCCTCGGCCTGCTTGGCCGACAGCGCCGAGCGCAGCGCCAGCTTGCGCACCTTCTTCGGCAGGTCGATGGCATGGCTGCGCACCACCGGACCGAAGGCCTTGCCGCCGCCGCGGAATTGCGGCGCGCGCTTGGCGCCGTGGCGGGCGCGGCCGGTGCCCTTCTGCTTGTAGATCTTCGCCGTCGAGCCCTCGACCTCGCCGTAGGTCTTGCTCTTGTGGTTGCCCGACTGCCGCCGCGCCAATTGATAGATCACCATGCGCTGCAGGATGTCGCGGCGCGGCGCCTGGCCGAAGACCGCGTCCGACAACTCGATGGTGCCTGCCGGCTTGGCCTGGAGATCGCTGACATTGACTTGCATGGCGCCTACTCCTTCGCCTCGGCGGCCGGCGCTTCGGCCGCGGCAGCCTTGGCCCGCGCCTTGACCGCGCCCGGATAGGGCCGGTCCTTCGCCGCTGGCTTCTTCGCCGCATCCTGCACCAGCACATAGGCGCCCTTGCAACCCGGCACCGCACCGCGGATCATGATCAGGCCGCGTTCCACGTCGGTCTTCACCACCTGCAGGTTCTGCTGGGTGACGCGGACGTCGCCGAGGTGGCCCGCCATCTTCTTGCCCTTGAACACCTTGCCCGGATCCTGGCGCTGGCCGGTCGAACCATGGCTGCGGTGCGAAATGGAAACGCCGTGACTGGCCTCGAGGCCGCCGAAATTGTGCCGCTTCATCACGCCGGCGAAGCCCTTGCCGATGGTCGTGCCGACGACATCGACGAACTGGCCGTTGACGAAGTGATCGACGGTGATCTCGGCGCCGACCTCGATCAGGGCATCGGCGGCGACGCGGAACTCGACCAGCTTCCGCTTCGGCTCGACTTCCGCCTTGGCGAAATGCCCGCGCATCGCCTTGCCGACGTTCTTCACCTTGGCCTTGCCGATGCCGAGTTGCACCGCGTCGTAGCCGTCGCGTTCCCTGGTGCGCTGCGCCACGACCTCGCAGTGATCGACCTTCAGCACGGTCACGGGCACATGCGCGCCCTCTTCCGTGAAGAGGCGCGTCATGCCGAGTTTCTGAGCCACCAATCCGGTCCGCATGACCTCAATCCCCTGCGCTTCTGCCTACAGCTTGATCTCGACATCGACGCCGGCGGCAAGGTCGAGCTTCATCAGCGCGTCCACCGTCTGCGGCGTCGGGTCGACGATGTCGAGCAGCCGCTTGTGGGTGCGGATCTCGAATTGCTCGCGCGACTTCTTGTCGATGTGCGGCGACCGGTTCACGGTGAACTTCTCGATCCTGGTCGGCAACGGAATCGGGCCGCGCACCCGGGCTCCGGTCCGCTTCGCGGTATTGACGATCTCGCTGGTCGACTGATCGAGCACGCGATGGTCGAATGCCTTCAGGCGAATGCGGATGTTCTGACTGTCCATGGCCCGAGCCCTTACCTTGTCTCTCTAAAAGCCAGAACCCCGCCTGGGCGGGGTCCTGATAATCCTCAGGCGACGATGGAGGCGACGACGCCGGCGCCGACGGTACGGCCGCCCTCGCGGATGGCGAAGCGCAGGCCCTCGTCCATGGCGATCGGCGCGATCAG
>DATKQA010000420.1:0-5625 GCA_035523835.1 Candidatus Sulfotelmatobacter sp. | reverse complement strand
GCCGACAACAGCGGCGGCTCCTATGCCTATCGCGCTTCCAAGGCGGCGGTGAATTCGGTGATGAAGGGGCTGAGCGTCGATCTCAGGGCCAAGGGCATCATCAGCGTCGTGCTGCATCCCGGCTGGGTGCGCACCGACATGGGCGGGCCGAGCGCGCCGGTGCAGCCCGGCGAGAGCGCGCGCGGCTTGTTGCAAGTGATAAGCGCTCTCAAAATTGCCGACAGCGGCAAGTTCCTGAACTACGACGGCGGCAGCATCGCCTGGTGAGGCGAGCGTGGGCGGGGCCGCGCGGCGAAGCTCGTGCCAGCCGCAGCGGCATGCCCTGGCATACTGGTTCGCGCCAATGGTTTCTGCTAGTGTGCCGGCAGAATTGCGCGGCCTCGGGCAGGCTCGGACCGCAGCAGCATAAACCGATTCCGGCGCAACGCCGGGATTTGACGACCAGGTCGGCATGGCGGCGGACCGCGTCGAGGTGGGAGGGGCCGCCGATGGAGGAAATATGACCACATTGACCATCAATGGCCGCAACCACGCGGTCGAGGCGCCGGACGATACGCCGCTGCTCTGGGTCGTCCGCGAACATCTGCAGATGACCGGAACCAAGTTCGGCTGCGGCGCGGGGCTGTGCGGCGCCTGCACCGTGCATCTCGACGGCGAGGCGGTGCGCTCCTGCCAGACCTCGCTGAAGGACGCCGCCGGCAAGAAGATCACCACCATCGAGGGCCTGAGCGCCAGGGGCCCGCATCCGCTGCAGAAGGCCTGGATCGCCGAGCAGGTGCCGCAATGCGGCTACTGTCAGTCCGGCCAGATCATGCAGGCGGCCTCGCTGCTCGCCAAGAACAACAACCCGAGCAAGCAGGAAGTCGTCGATCACATGACCGGCAATCTCTGTCGTTGCATGTCCTACATCCGCATCCAGCGCGCCGTGCTACGCGCCGCTGCCGAAATGCGCGGCGAGAAGAGGGCCTGACCATGACAGACATGCAGAAGATCGAAACCCCCGAGAGTGCCGAGGTGTCGGACGGCTTCAGCCGCCGTTCGTTCCTGATCGGCTCGGCCGCCGCCGGCCTCACCTTCGGCTATGCCGCGCTGCCGCGCGCGCTCGGCGAGGCGGGCGAGGCGCTGGCCGCCGCCAACTTCGAACCCTCCGTCTGGTACCACATCGATCCCAAGGGCCAGGTGACGGTCAATGTCGGCAAGGCCGAAATGGGCCAGCACGTCTCGAGCGGCGTCGCGCAGATGGTGGCGGACGAGCTCGAAGCCGAATGGAAGGACGTGCACATCGCCTTCCAGACCAATGATCCCAAGTACAACGATCCGGTGCTCGGCGCGCAGGTTACCGGCGGTAGCTGGAGCATCATGATGAACTTCGACGCCATGCGGCGCGCGGGCGCCGCCGGGCGCATCACGCTGATCCAGGCCGCAGCGGCGCACATGGGCGTGCCGGAAGGCGAATGCTATGCGCGCAACTCGATCGTCTATCATTCCAAGTCCGGCAAGTCGGTGACCTATGCCCAGATCGTCGCCGGCGGCAAGGCCAACAAGGCCTGGACGCCGGACGAGCTCAAGGCGATCAAGCTGAAATCGGCCGACGGCTATTCGCTGATCGGCAGGGCGGTGCCGCAGATCGACATTCCGCCCAAGACCAACGGCACGGCGAAATACGGCATCGACACCTTCACCAGGGACATGGTCTACGGCAAGCTGGTCATGCCGCCGGTGCGCTACGGCGCCAAGGTCAAGTCGATCGACGACAGTGCGGCGAAGAAGGTGCCGGGCTACATCAAGGTCTTCGCCCTCGACGACAAGACCACCACCACGTCCGGCTGGGTCATCGCCGTGGCGAAGTCGTACGACGCTGCCCGCCGCGTCGCGGCGGCGGTGAAGGTCGACTGGGACAAGGGCCCCTATGCCAACGTTTCCAGCGACACCATCCTCGCCGAATCGCGCCGCCTGCAGAAGGACGGCTCGACCGGCCTGCTCTGGGTGAAGGATGGCGACGCGGCCGGCGCGATGGCCAAGGCCGCCAAGGTGCTGGACGCGGAATATACCACCAGCATCAACATTCATGCGCCGATGGAGCCGATGAACGCCTTGGCCTGGAAGGAAGGCGACATGTGGCACATCTGGTCGGGCAACCAGTTCCCGACCCGCTCCGGCGCGCTCGCCGCCGGCGCGCTCGGCGTCGACCCGAAGACCGTCGTGGTGCACCAGACCTTCCTCGGCGGCGGCTTCGGCCGCCGGCTCGAGGGCGACATGATGATCCCCGCCGTGCTGGCCGCCAAGGAAGTCGGCAAGCCGGTCAAGGTCATCTACAGCCGCGAAGACGACATGCAGTTCGACTTCACCCGGCCGCTCACCTATCAGAAGGTGAAGGCCGGGCTGGACGCCAACGGCAAGCTCGTCGCCATGGAGCATGACGTGATCAGCGCCTGGCCGACGGCACGCTGGGGCATCCCCGCCTTCCTGACCCCGTCGGTCGACAAGAAGGGCAGCCTGGACAGCTTCACCGTCAACGGCTCCGATTATTGGTACACGGTGCCGAACCACACGGTGCGCAACTTCCTGAACGAGCTGGCGCAGAAGGCGACGCCTTCCGGCCAGCTCCGGGCGGTGGCGCCGGGTTGGACCTTCTGGGCGGTGGAAAGCATGATGGACGAGCTGGCCCATGCCGCCGGCAAGGACCCGGTGGATTTCCGCCTGGCCATGCTCGACGGCGCCGGCAAGAACGCCGGCGGCGCCAAGCGGCTGGCCGACGCGTTGCGCACCGCCGTCGGCCGTTCCGGCTACGGTGTCAAGCAACTGCCCAAGGGCGAAGGCATGGGCGTCGCCTGCGTGAGTTCGCAGGAGCGCGCGACGGCAAGCTGGACCGCCTGCGTCGCCCATGTCGCCGTCGCCGACAGCGGCGAGGTCACGGTGAAGAAGCTGACCGTGGTCAGCGACATCGGCACCGCGGTCAACCCGGACGGCGTGCTGGCGCAGTTGGAAGGCGCGTCGCTCTTCGGCCTTTCCATCGCGCTCTACGAACAGGCGGTGATGAAGGACGGCGCGCTGCAGGTAACCAACTTCGACAGCTACACGCCGCTGCGCATGAACCAGGTGCCGGAAATGGATGTCAGCTTCATCGCCAACGGCGATCCGCCGACAGGCTGCGGCGAGCCGGCGGTGACGGTGGTCGGACCTGCGGTGGGCAACGCGGTGTTCAACGCCGTCGGCGTGCGGGTTCGCTCGCTGCCGATCTCGCCGGAGGCGGTCAAGGCCGGCACCAAGGCCTGAACCAGGGAAATTCCGGATAACCTTGCGGGCGGCACCTCGGTGCCGCCCGTTTCTTTTTCCGCGGAAGTCAGACGGAAAAGTATTTCGCCTGGGGGTGATGCACCACGATCGCCGAGGTGGATTGCTCCGGGTGAATCTGAAACTCCTCGGACAGCGACACGCCGATGCGCCCGGCGCCGAGCAGCGCGAAGAGCTGCGTCTGGTCCTCCAGCTTCGGACAGGCCGGATAGCCGAAGGAATAGCGCGAACCGCGATAGCCCTGCTTCAGCATGGCATCGATGTCGCGGTCGTCCTCGTGGCCGAAGCCGAGCTCCGCCCGGACGCGCTTATGGACGAACTCGGCGAGCGCCTCCGCCATCTCGACGGAAAGGCCGTGCAGGTAGAGATAGTCCTGGTAGCGGTTCTCCTGGAACCAGGCGCGCGCCGTCTCCGACGCCTGCTGGCCGACGGTGACCACCTGCAGGCCGATGACGTCGCGTTCCGCCGCGCTCACGTCGCGAAAGAAATCGGCGACGCAGAGGCCGTCCTCCTTCGCCTGGCGCGGCAGCGAGAAGCGCGCCACCTCGCGCCTGCCGTCCTCGGCGAACAGGATCAGGTCGTTGCCCTCGGCGGCGGCCTTCCAATAGCCGTAGGCTGCGCGCGGCCGCAGGATGTCCTGCTGGATGCAGGTCTCCACCATGCGGCGCAGGATCGGGCGGACCTCCGCCTCGGCCCAGGCGCGGAATTCGGCGCGGCTCTTGCCCTGCTTGCGGAAGCCCCATTGGAACTGGTAGAGCATGGTCTCGTTGAGGAACGGCAGGAGCGCGCGCACGTCGACGCGCTCGATCAGCCGCGCGCCCCAAAACGGCGGCGTGGGCACCGCCACCCCGGCGGCCAGTTCGCCGCGGCGCAGCCGGATCTCGTCGAGATCGAGCGGCCGTTCGACGCGGCCTTCCGATACCTGACCGATGCGCTTGCGCGACGACGGCCGCTCGGCACGCTTGCGCGCGGCTTCGGCCAGATAGCCGTCGAAGCCGCCGTTCACCACCTTGTCCATCAGGTGCAGGCCGTCGAAGGCATCCTTGGCATAGGCGACCCGGCCGGAAGCATAGACCTTGACGCAATCCTCCTCGACATAGCGTCGGGTCAGCGCGGCGCCGCCGAGCAGGACGGGGATTTCCAAGCCGGCCCGGGTCATCTCCTCTAGGTTCTCGCGCATCACCACGGTCGACTTGACCAAGAGGCCGGACATGCCGATCGCCTGCGCATTGTTCTCGTTGGCCGCCTGCAGGATATTGGCCAGCGGCTGCTTGATGCCGAGGTTGACCACCTTGTAGCCGTTGTTGGTGAGGATGATGTCGACCAGGTTCTTGCCGATGTCGTGCACATCGCCCTTCACGGTGGCGAGCACGATGGTGCCCTTCTGCTGGCCTGCCACCTTCTCCATGTGCGGCTCGAGATAGGCGACCGCCGACTTCATCGTCTCCGCCGACTGCAAAACGAAGGGAAGCTGCATCTTGCCGGCGCCGAACAGCTCGCCGACCACCTTCATGCCGTCGAGCAGGTGGACGTTGATGATGTCGAGCGGCGGGTGCCGGGTCAGGGCCTCGTCGAGCTCCTGCTCGAGACCCTGGCGGTCGCCGTCGATGATGCGCTGCTTGAGCCGCTCTTCCACCGTCTCGGCCCGCGGCCTTGCCTGCTTCGGCCCGGCGCTGCGCTGCTCGAACAGGGCGATGAAAGCCTGCAGCGGATCGTAGCCATCGGCACGACGGTCGAAGATCAGGTCCTCGGCGATCTTCACCTCCTCCGGCGCGATCCTGTGCAGGGGCATGATCTTCGAGACATGCACGATGGCCCCGGTCAGGCCGCGCTTCAGCGCATGGTCGAGATAGACCGAGTTCAGCACGTGGCGCGCGGCCGGGTTGAGGCCGAAGGAGATGTTGCTCAGGCCGAGGATGATCTGGCAGCGCGGCAGCTCGCGCGCGATGCGCGCGATGGCGTCGAGCGTCCACAGGCCGAGCTTGCGGTCGTCCTCGTTGCCGGTGCAGATGGTGAAGGTGAGCGGATCGAACAGCAGATCTTCCGGCGGCAGGCCGTGCCGGTTCACCGCGACGTCGTAGAGCCGCCTGGCGATCCTGACCTTGCCCTCGGCGTCCTTCGCCATGCCGGCCTCGTCGATGGTCAGCGCAATGACCGCCGCGCCGAACTTCCGCGCCAGCGCCAGCCGCTTGTCCGCCGGCGCCTCGCCGTCCTCGAAGTTGATCGAATTCAGGATCGGCTTGCCGCCATAGAGCTTCATGGCAGCTTCCAGGACCGGATACTCCGTCGAATCGAACACCAGCGGCGCATTGACCGAGCCGCGCATGCGCT
>DATKQA010000419.1:0-3826 GCA_035523835.1 Candidatus Sulfotelmatobacter sp. | reverse complement strand
CCAGGTGCCGGTGCTGGTGGAGGAGGACGGCGCCGCCGTCATCGACAGCCAGGCGATCTGTGAATATCTCGACGAGGCCTACGGCGAGCGCGCGCTGATCGGCGCCAGCCCGGTGGAGCGTGCCGAGTCGCGTCGCCTGGTCGCCTGGTTCGATCTGAAGTTCGGCCGCGAGGTGACCGAGAACCTGATCGGCGAGAAGCTGATGAAGCGGATCATGGGCATGGGCCAGCCGAATTCATCGGCGATCCGCGCCGGCCAGCACAATCTGCACTATCACCTCGCCTATATCGCCTATCTGACGGAGCGGCGCACCTGGCTTGCCGGCGACAATTTCGGCCTGGCCGACATCGCCGCCGGCGCGCAGCTCTCCTGCATCGACTATATCGGCGACGTGCCCTGGGGCGAGCATCCGCATGCCAAGGACTGGTACGCGCGCATCAAGTCGCGGCCCTCGTTCCGCCCGCTCCTGGCCGACCACGTTCCCGGCTTTCCGCCGCCGAAGCATTACGCCGATCTGGATTTTTAGGCGGCGCCGGCGGCCTCCGTCGAGCTTGATCGCAAGCGCAGCAACGGGAGGACAAGCCACTGGATGCACGGTCCCAGATCCGCGAGCGGGCCTTGGCCCTCGGCTTCGACGCCGTCGGTTTCGCGCGGCCGGATGCGGTCGGCGAGGCCGGCGACCGGCTTGCCGAATTCATTGCCCTCGGCCGTCACGGCGACATGGGCTGGCTGGCGGCGAAGGCGGAGCGGCGGCGACATCCGCACGCGCTTTGGCCCGCAGCCAGGAGCGTGATCATGCTGGGGCTGAACTATGGGCCGGCGCGCGACCCGCTGGCGCTGCTCGCCGAACCGGCACGCGGCATCATCTCGGTCTATGCCCAGGGCCGCGACTATCACGATGTGATCAAGGGTCGCCTGAAGCAACTCGGCCAATGGCTGCATGCGCGCTTTCAGACCGAACTCAAAGTCTTCGTCGACACCGCGCCGGTACTGGAGAAGCCGCTCGCCGCCGCTGCCGGGCTGGGCTGGCAGGGCAAGCACACCAACTTGGTGTCGCGCCGTTTCGGCTCCTGGCTCTTCCTCGGCGCCATCTATACGGCGCTGGAGCTCGAGGCGGACGCGCCGGAGGGCGATCATTGCGGCTCCTGCCGGGCCTGCCTCGATATCTGCCCGACGGCGGCGTTCCCGGCGCCCTATCAGCTCGACGCGCGCCGCTGCCTGTCGTACCTCAGCATCGAGCATGCCGGGCCGATCCCGCGCGAATTCCGCCGGGCCATGGCCAACCGCATCTATGGCTGCGACGACTGCCTGGCGGTCTGTCCCTGGAACAAGTATGCCGCTGTGGCAGCGGAGACGGCGCTGCAGCCGCGGGCGGAACTCGATGGGCCGCGGCTCGCCGAACTGGCGGCACTCGACGCCGCCGCGTTCCGCCGCCGCTTCGCCGGCACCGCGCTGAAGCGGATCGGCCGCGACCGCTTGCTCCGCAACGTGGCCATCGCGCTCGGCAACTCTGCCGAGGCGTCGGCCCGGGCACCGCTCATGGTGCTGCTCGACGATGCCTCGGCGCTGGTCCGCGGCGCCGCCGTCTGGGCGCTGGCGCAGATCCTGCCGGCTGCCGACTTCGCAGCCCTCAGGGAACGGTGCGCGGCACGCGAGAGCAATGCCCAGGTGCAGGCGGAATGGGCGGACTGAAGCCTATTCCGGCTTCATATCCATCTGTTCCATGTCGGTCTGGGCGGAATCGGCGGCCGGCGTGTTCGGCGCCAGCAGCACCACTTTGAGCCAGTCCTTGCGGGCGCCCGCCTTGTCGCCGGCATCGCGCCGCAGTATTCCGCGCTCCAGCAGCGCGGCGACCTGGCCGCTGTCGAGCGCCAGCGCCGCATCGGCATCGGCCATGGCGCCTTTCTTGTCGCCGAGATGGCGGCGTGCGCTGGCCCGGAAAGCGAGCGCATCGGCGCGCTCGGGCGCGATATGGACCGCCCGGTCGAGGTCCTTGGCCGCGGCCGCATAGTTGCTGTCGGCGGCGTAGGCGCGGGCGCGGTCGATGAGGAAATCGACGTTCTCCGGCTTGATGTCGATGGCGGCGGTCAGCACGGAGACGGCATGCGCCGCCTGCCCGGCCAAAATCCAGGCATTGCCCGACTGGTCGAGCACCTCGCCCTGCAACGGCTCGGCCTTGGCGTTCATCTCCTTGGCCAGTTCCTCGAGCCGCTCGGCGCCTTCGGCATATTGCTTCAGCGCGATCAGCGCCAGGGCCACGCAATGCTTGGCCGGGAAGCCGCCGCCCTGGTCGCGCCAGGTGATGGCGGCCTCGAAGGCATCGTCCGGCTCCGACCGGGTGAGCGCGATGCACGACTGATATTGCTGCTCGTCGGACTCCGGCCGGTTCGCGTTCGGCCGCAAGGGTCCGGCCCATGCCGGCGCACTGGCCAGCAGCAGCGCGGCGGCAAGTTGAGAGGCCTTCAGCATGGCTGCTAGAGTTGGCGCGACCGCCGCGCAAATGCAAGCGTGCCGTTGCCGCACGCTCTGAGCCAGGAGGCCATGTCCACGACCGTCGTGCCGCGCCTGTTCTGCTTCGGCCTGGGTTACAGTGCGGCGGCGCTGGCCGCTCGCCTTGCCGCCGAGGGCTATCGCCTGGCCGGCACCTGCCGCAGCGAGGCGCGGCGCACGACGCTTCGCGCCGCCGGCATCGACGCCTATCTCTTTGATCGCGGCCGGCCGCTCGATGCGGCGGCGGCGCTCGCCGGCACCACGCATCTTCTGTCCTCGGTGCCGCCGGATGATGCGGGCGATCCGGTCCTCGACCAGCACGCGGCCGATATTGCCGGGCTCGGCGGCCTCGCCTGGGTCGGCTATCTCTCGACGACCGGCGTCTATGGCGACCGCCAGGGCGGCTGGGTCGACGAGGACGCCCCGCTGACGCCGGCGACCGAGCGCGGCAGGCGCCGCGTCGACGCCGAGCGGCAATGGCTGCGGCTATTCGATGCGCATGGCCTGCCGGTGCATCGCTTCCGCCTCGCCGGCATCTACGGTCCCGGCCGCAGCCAGCTCGATGCGGTCAAGGCCGGCACGGCGCAGCGCATCGACAAGCCGGGCCAGGTCTTCTCGCGCATCCACGTGGACGATATCGCCGCCGTTCTCGCCGCCTCGATCGCCAGGCCGAATCCCGGCGCGGCCTACAACGTCTGCGACGACGAGCCGGCGCCGCCGGCCGAGGTGGTGGCCTTTGCCTGCGACCTCCTCGGCCTGGCGCCGCCGCCGCTCGTGTCCTTCGCCGAAGCCAGGCTCTCGGCCATGGGCCGGAGCTTCTTCGCCGAGAGTAAGCGGGTGAGCAACGCCCGCATCAAGCACGAGCTCGGCGTGCAGCTCCGCTATCCCACCTACCGCGAGGGGCTCGCCGCGTTGGCCAGTCGGCGCTGAGGCCGCAGCAGTTCGGCGCAGACCGCCGCGGTGGTGGCATCGAGCGCCCTCGGCGCGCTCACCATGTCGATGTGACCGAGGCCGGGCAGCACCTTGACCACCACGTCGAAACGCACCGGCGTGATCGCCGGCTCGTAGTTGGCGGCGATCATCTCGTCGTCGACGGCGCCGACGATCACGGTGATCGGCCGCTTGGCACGGGCGAAATCGCCGAGATAGTCATAGTCGGCGCGGAAGTTCGCTGCCAGGCGATAGGAATAGGTCGGCAGCGGCTGTGCGGGATCGGGGCGCCGGGCATAGGCGATGACCGGCAGGCCGTCGAACCAGTGCACGCCGACCTGGTTCAGCAGCGCAATGGCGATGATGCGCGGCACATAGGCAACCGCCCAGCCGCCGTTGCCGGCCT
>DATKQA010000418.1:0-6743 GCA_035523835.1 Candidatus Sulfotelmatobacter sp. | reverse complement strand
CGTCCGGCGCGACATCGGTGACCACCACGCCCTTCTGGTTGGCTCCGAGCTGGTACTTGTCCTTGCTCTCGGGCGTGATCGGGGCAAGCGAGAGGCCCAGGCCGGCGATCGCGGTCGGCTTGGTGGCGTCCTTCGGCTTGGCCGGCTTGCCCTCGGCCGAGGCCACCTGCTGGTCGTCTGGCAGCTCACCCACCTTCGCGGTGACGGTGAGCTCCTTGCCGTCACGCAACAGCGTCACCGGCACCTCGGTGCCGATCGCGGTCTCCGCGACGATCAGCGGCAGGGCGTGGTTCTCCTTCACCTCCTGGCCGTTGAACTTCAGGATGATGTCGCCGTTCTGGATCTTCGCCGCCTCGGCCGGACCGCCCGGCACCACCGATGCCACCAGCGAGCCCGTGGTGTCGTGCAGCCCCAGGCTTTCGGCGATGTCCGGCGTCACCGGCTGGATGCGCACGCCGAGCCAGCCGCGCCGGGCGTGGCCGTATTTCAGCAACTGCTCCACCACCGGGCGAGCCAGCGCCGAGGGAATGGAGAAGCCGATGCCGATGGACCCGCCCGAGGGCGAGATGATCGCCGTGTTGATGCCGATGACCTCGCCGTCGGCGTTGAACAGCGGCCCGCCGGAATTGCCCTTGTTGATCGAGGCATCGGTCTGGATGAAATCGTCGTAGGGGCCGGAGCGGATGTCGCGCCCGCGCGCCGAGACGATGCCCGCCGTGACGGTGCCGCCGAAGCCGAAGGGATTGCCGATGGCAAGGACCCAGTCGCCGACGCGGGCCCGGTCGGAATCGCCCCAGGTGACGTAGGGCAGCGGCTTCTTGGCGTCGATCTTGAGCAGCGCCACGTCGGTCTTCTCGTCGGTCGCGATGAGCTTGGCCGGATACCCGGTCTGGTCGGGCTGGTCGGCCATGATCACCTTGATCTCCTGGGCGTCGGCGATCACGTGGTTGTTGGTGACGATGATCCCGGAGGGATCGATGATGAAGCCGGAGCCGAGCGAAGTGACCGGATGCTGCAACCGGTTGCCGTTCTTCTGCTTGTCGAAGAACTCCTTGAAGAATTCCTCGAAGGGCGAACCGGGCGGGAGCTGCGGCATTTGCAGTTCGCCCTGGTTGCGTTCCGACAATTTCTGCGTCGTCGAGACATTGACCACGGCCGGGGAGAGCTTAGCCGCCAGATCGGCGAAGCTCTCCGGCCCGGAATGTGCCTGCGCGGCCGGAGCCGCAAACGCGACGACGGCGAGCGCCAAGGCGCCGACGACGAGCGCAGCGACACGGTCACGAAACAAGATCATCGACGATCTCCCTTTTGCATGAAGCTGGGTCCGGCCGCGTGCGGCCGCGCGCCGGCGGCCATCCTATCGACAATTGCGCTCCCTGGGTGCAGGAATTCCGTCATAGGCCTGTGACACCGTTGCGGCCGCCCGTAAGCCTTGCCTATTTCGTCTTGGGTTTTTCGAGGCTGTCCGGCAGGCTGTTGAAGTAGCGGAAAAAATCCGAGTTGGGCGAAGTCACCAGGGTGGTGTCCTGGCCGCCAAGCGCATCGCGATAGGCCTGCAGCGAGCGATAGAAGGCATAAAACTCGGGATCCTGTGCCGCCGCCTCGGCGAAGATGCGGGTACGTTCGGCATCGCCCTCGCCGCGAACGATGTCGGCGGTCTTCTGCGCCTCGGCCAGCAGCACGGTGCGCTGGCGATCGGCGTCGGCGCGGATCTTGGTGGCGATCTCGGCGCCTTCGGCGCGGTTCTGCTTGGCTTCCTTGTCGCGCTCGGCCCGCATGCGCTGATAGATCGCCTCGCTGATGCCCTCCGGCAGGTCGGTCCGCTTGATGCGGACGTCGACCACCTGAATGCCGAAGCGCGTCGCCTCGTCGTTGACGATGCCGCGGATCTGCACCATCACGTTGACGCGTTGAGTGGACAGGATGGACTGGAAATCCTGGGTCGCCAGGACGTTGCGGAGATTGGAATTCAGCAGGCTGCCGAGGCGCGCCCGCGCCACCGCCTCGCTGCCGGCCGTCTGATAGTATTTCAGCGGATCGACGATGCGCCAGCGGGCGAAGGCATCGACCACGAAGAGTTTGCGGTCGGCGGAATTGACCTGTTCCGGCGGCGTGTCGAGCGCCAGGATGCGCTTGTCCATGTAGGCGACGTTCTGCACGAACGGCAGTTTGAAGCCGAGGCCGGGCACGTCGACGACGCGCTTGGGATCGCCGAACTGCAGCACCAGCGCCTGCTCGCTCTGCAGCACGATGAAGGTCGATTCATAGGCGACGAATATCGCGACGATGATGGCGATCAGCACCAGCAGCGGCAGCGGCGCGCGGCTCATTGCCCGCCTCCCGTCGGCTTCTTGCGCAGATCGGGCAGCGGCAGGTAGGGCAGCACGCCGGGGCTGCCCGGCGGCTCGTCCACGATCACCTTGTTCATGCCCTTGAAGACCTGCTCCATGGTCTCGAGATAGAGCCTGCGGGCGGTGACGTCCTTGGCCTGCTTGTAGGCGTTGAGGTTGGACAGAAACCGCGCCGCCTCGCCCTGCGCTTCGGCGATCACCTGCTGCTTGTAGGCCTGCGCGCCCTGGATGATCTTCTCGGCGTCGCCGCGGGCGCGCGGGATGATGTCGTTGCTGTAGGCCTCGGCCTCGTTCTGCATGCGGCCACGGTCGGTCAAGGCCGCCTGCACGTCGTTGAACGCGGCGATCACCTCCTTGGTCGGTGCCGCCGCCTTCTGCAGGTTCACCTGGGTGATCTCGATGCCGGACTTGTAGCTGTCCAGCATCTCCTGCATCAGCTTCTGTACGTCTGCCTGGATGCCCTGCAGCGAGCCGCGGTCGTCGGTCATGATGCGCTGGATGGGGCTGCGCGCGATCACCTCGCGCATGGCGCTCTCGGCCACGTCCTTGACGGTCTGCTGCGGCCCCTCGATATCGAAGGCATAGGGGCTCGGGTCCTTGATGTTGAACAGCATCTGCCCGGCGTCCTTGATCAACCACTGCACCGAGAAGTCGATATCGACGATGTTTTCGTCGCCGGTCAGCATCAGGCTTTCCGCCGGCACGTCACGCCCGCCGGTATCGGAGGTACGGAAGCCGATCTCGGTGGTGTTGACCCGCGTCACCTTGGGCTTCAGCACCATCTCGATCGGATAGGGCAGATGGTAGTTCAGGCCGGGCTGGGTGGTCTTGATCCAGGCACCGAACCGCAGCACGACACCTTCCTCGTCGGGCTGCACCTTGTAGAAGCCGGACGCCATCCAGATGGCGAAAAGCACGGCGATGACCAGCGTCACGCCGCGGCCGCCCTTGAAGCCGCCGGGCATCAGGCTGCGGAATCGATCCTGGCCGCGCCGCAACAGCTCTTCCAGATTGGGCGGCTGTGGCCCGCCGCCGCCGCCGCGCGGCCCTTGGCCCCAGGGGCCGCGTCCGCCGCCGCCCTGCCAACCGCCGCCCTGATTACCCCAAGGCATATGATGAAGCGTCCTTTGGATTGCCGCGCCCGGGCTCAGAGCGCGTTTGCTAACGCCGACCCCCGGCGTTATATCTCATCGCGTACGGCCAGACAAACCGGCCGTGCAGCGCGCAAATTCGCGCGGCGAGCGTCACTTGGTACCTGCGCGGCGGAGCATCTGGGATGGCTGAGGTCAGCGAAGCAGAAGTCTTGCAGGCGCTGCGTGGCGTCGTCGACGAGGCCCACGGCAAGGACGTGGTGAGCCTCGGCATGATTTCCGGGGTGGTGGTGAAAAACGGCAATGTCGGCTTCGCCGTCGAGGTCGATGCCCGGGAAGGCGCCGCCAAGGAGCCGTTGCGCAAGGCCTGCGAAAAGGCCGTGCATGCATTGCCCGGCGTGCTTTCGGTCACCGCCGTGCTCACCGCTCATCGCGGCGGCGCGGCGCCGGCCGCGAGGGAGGCTGGCGCGCACGGGCACGGGCACGGCCATGATCACGGGCGCGCCGGGCCGGCTGTCGGCGCCAAGCCGGCAATCCCCGGCGTGCAGGCGGTCGTCGCCGTCGCCTCCGGCAAGGGCGGCGTCGGCAAATCGACCACGGCGGTGAACCTGGCGCTCGGGCTGAAAACCCTGGGTCTGCGCGTCGGGCTCCTGGATGCCGACATCTACGGCCCCTCGATCCCGCGCATGCTCGGCATCAGCGGCCGGCCGAACTCGCCCGACGGCAAGAAGCTCTTGCCGATGCGCAACTGGGGCATCGTCTGCATGTCCATGGGCTTCCTGGTCGCCGAGGACACGCCGATGATCTGGCGCGGGCCGATGGTGATGAGCGCCATCGAGCAGATGCTGCGCGAGGTGGAATGGGGCGAGCTCGACGTGCTGGTGGTCGACCTGCCGCCGGGCACTGGGGATGCACAACTCACCATGGCCCAGCGCGTGCCGTTGACCGGCGCGGTGATCGTCTCGACGCCGCAGGACATCGCGCTGCTCGATGCGCGCAAGGGCCTCAACATGTTCCGCAAGGTCGACGTGCCGGTGTTCGGCATCGTCGAGAACATGAGCTATTTCATCTGCCCGAACTGCAACCACCGCTCCGACATCTTCAGCCATGGCGGCGCGCACAAGACGGCGGACGCGCTTGGCTGCGACTTCCTGGGCGAAGTGCCGCTGCATATCGCGATCCGCGAAACCTCGGACGGCGGCGAACCGATCGTCGCCAGCCAGCCGGACAGTGAGCACGCGAAAATCTATCGCGCCATCGCCGGCAAGATCGCCGCCAAGATTACCGCCGCGCTCGGCGAGCAGGCGCGCCGCGCGCCCCGCATCCTGGTGCAATAGCGCGTGCTTGTGGTTGATGAGGCTGCGTAATCGCGCCCGGGCGGAATGACTATTCCGCGTCAGCCATAGACAGGCTATAAATGTGGCCATCGACAAGATGGGGCCGCCATGAACCAGCCGTTGCAGAACCCGACCTTGGAACCGATCGTCTTCGCGCCACTGGCGCCGGATTTCATCCGCGATCCCTACCCGACCTACCACCGCATGCGGGCGCTCGACCCGATGCATCGCTCGCCGCTCGGCTTCTATGTGGCAAGCCGGCATGAAGACGTGAGCTTCACGCTGCGCGACAAGCGCTTCGGCAAGGATTTCGTCGACCGCCTGACGCGGCGCTACGGGGCGGAATCGCTGAACGAGCCGGTCTATGCCAGCATGCGCCACTGGATGCTGCAACAGGATCCGCCGGACCATACGCGGCTGCGCGGCCTGGTGGTGAAGGCCTTCACCGCCAAGCGGGTGGAGGAGATGCGCCCGCGCATTCAGGCCATCGTCGACCAGACGCTCGACCGCGTCGAACCGAACCGCCACATGGACGTCATCGCCGAATTCGCCTACCGCCTGCCGGTGACGGTGATCTGCGACATGCTGGGCATTCCCGAGGCGGACCGCGAGCAGTTCTATGCCAGTTCGCGTGTCGGCGGCCGTCTGCTCGACCCGGTGCCGCTCACCCGCGCGGAAATCGACGAATCGAACGAGCAGAACCTGGCGCTGGCCGACTATTTCCACCGGCTGTTCGACCTGCGCCGCCGGCAGCCGGGCGACGACCTGACCACGCAGCTCGTGCAGGCCGAGGAGGAAGGCAGCAAGCTCTCGGAGGAGGAGCTGACCGGCAATATCATCCTGCTGTTCGGCGCCGGCCACGAGACCACGGTCAACCTCATCGGCAACGGCCTCCTGGCGCTGCACCGCAACCCGGACCAACTCGAGCTCCTGCGACGCAAGCCGGAACTCACTCCCAACGCGATCGAGGAGCTGCTGCGCTACGATTCCTCGGTGCAGCTCACTGGCCGGACCGCCCTGGAAGACGTCGAGGTCGGCGGGGTGCTGGTCGAGAAGGGCGATTCGGTGCTGAGCCTGCTCGGTGCCGCCAACCGGGATCCGGCCGTCTATCCCGATCCGGACAAGCTCGACATCACGCGGCAGAACATCCGCCCGATGTCCTTCGGCGGCGGCATCCACTATTGCCTCGGCGCGCAGCTTGCGCGCATCGAGGGCGAGGTCGCGATCGCCACCTTGCTCAGGCGGATGCCCACCTTCCGCCTCGACGATCCCGAAAATCCCGACTGGCGACAGACCTTCGTGCTGCGCGGCCTCAACACGCTGCCGGCAAGCTGGTAGCGCGGCGCACGCGATCACGCTAGCTTCGGGCGCATGGCGCCCGACCGCATCGAAGCCTATCTCGAGCAGCATCTCGCGCTGTGGCGGACGCGCGGCCGCGACCGGCTGCACGGCGGCTTCCACGAGCGGCTCGACGCCAAGGGCACGCCGCTGGCGGTCGGCTACAAGCGGCTCATGGTGCAGTGCCGGCAGATCTTCGCCCACAGCCTGGCGGCCGGGCTCGGCTTTCGCGAAAGCGGCGATGCGGCGCACCAGGGCTTCCAGTTTCTCCGCCGCCACTATCGCGATGAGCGGCGCGGCGGCTGGTTCTTCAGCGTCACCCCCGACGGCAAGCCGCGCGACCGGCGCAAGGACCTCTATGGCCATGCCTTCGTGCTGCTGGCCGCGGCGCAATATCTCAGGCTCGGCAAGAACGCCGAGGCGCTTGATGTCGCCCAGGCAACGGCCGATGTGCTGGAGAAGCACTTCGCGGCGCCCGTCAAGGAGGGCTTCGCCGAGAGCCTGGAATGGGACTGGAGCTACCTGCCGCGGCCGCGTCTGCAGAACCCGCACATGCACCTGCTGGAAGGCTACCTGGCGCTGGCGGAGGCGACCGGCAAGACGCGCTACGCCGAGCAGGCCAAGGC
>DATKQA010000417.1:0-27088 GCA_035523835.1 Candidatus Sulfotelmatobacter sp. | reverse complement strand
CCATGGATTTCAGTCAGTATCTGCGGTTCGTCGCGGCGCTGATCGCCGTGCTGGCGCTGATCGGCGTGGTCGCCGTGGCGGCGCGCCGCTTCGGCCTGATGCCGCGGGCGACCGGTGCGAGCCAGGGCCGCCGCCTGCAGGTGGTGGAGGTGGCGCCGGTCGATGCACGCCGCCGCCTGGTGCTGATCCGCCGCGACGCGGTCGAACATCTGGTGCTGCTCGGCCAGAACGCCGATCTCCTGGTGGAAAGCGGCATTGCCGCCGCCGCCGACAACGAGGCCGCGCCATGAACAAGCGTATACTCCTCATCGGCCTGGCCCTGAGCCTCGGCGCGGCGGCGCTGCTCGCCGCCTGGCCGGCCGCGGCGCAATCGGTCAGCCTCGATCTCGGCGAGGGCGGCACGCTGACCGGCCGCATCGTGCAGCTCGTAGCGCTGCTGACCGTGCTCTCGCTCGCGCCGTCGATCCTGATCGTGGTGACCTCGTTCACCCGCATCATCATCGTGCTGTCGCTCTTGCGCAGCGCCATTGGCGTGCAGACCGCGCCGCCCAACGTGGTGCTGATCAGCCTGGCGCTGTTCCTCACCGGCTTCATCATGCAGCCGACCTTCGAGCGCTCCTATCACGACGGCATCCAGCCGCTGATCGAGCAGAAGATCGACGAGGAGACCGCCTTCAACCGCACCGTCGCGCCGGTGCACCAGTTCATGATCGACCATGTGCACGAGAGCGACCTCAAGCTGTTCATGGACATGGGCCGCATCGCGCCGGTCGCCGACCCGGCCGACGTGCCGCTCCGCGCCCTCATCCCGGCCTTCATGATCAGCGAGATCAAGCGCGCCTTCGAGATCGGCTTCCTGATCTTCATCCCCTTCATCGTCATCGACATGGTGGTGGCCTCGCTGCTGATGTCGATGGGCATGATGATGCTGCCGCCGGCCATGCTGTCGCTGCCTTTCAAGCTCATCTTCTTCGTGCTGGTCGACGGCTGGACGCTCATCGCGGGTTCGCTGGTCAAGAGCTTCGGAAGCTGAAGCCGGCAGCGGCCGATTGCCGGCCCCTCGATCGCCGCGTAACCTCTCGGATCGGGCGGCCGTCCGGCCGCCGGCGCGAGGGGGGACGCATGCGCCTGAACTCGGCTTGCTGCATGGCGCTCGCCGCCTGCCTGACCTGGCTCGCGGGCTTCGCCCCGGCCGCGCGGGCGCAGAGCGAGTTCACCCCGCCGGCCGGCAAGGGGCGGCTCGTTGTCGTGGTCTCCGGCGCCTTCGGCGCCTCCACCTATCAGCCGCCGGCCCGCCGGATCGCCGCGCTCGGCTATGACGCGATCCTGCTCGACAGCCACGCCATGACGTCGGCTTCCACGCTGCGGGCGGCCATCGCCAGGGCGCAATCCTCGCCGCACGCGCTGCCCGGCAAGGTCGGCGTGGCCGGCTTCTCCATGGGCGGCGGCGAATTGCTGCGCAACGCGACCGCCTGGCCGGACCTGGTCGCCGTCGCGCTGCTCTGGTATCCGGTCACCCGCGGCATCAACGACGCGGCAAGCTTCGTCCGCGGCCTGAAGGTGCCGGTGCTGATGTTCGCCGGCGAGGCCGACCAGCTATCGAGCCACTGCTGCACCATCAAGACGGCACGCGATCTCGGCGCCGCGGCGGCGGCGGCCGGCCTGCCTTTCGAGCTCGTCACCTACCGCGGTGCCGGCCACGATTTCGTCCTGGAAGGGCTGCATAGCTACGACCCCGATGCTGCGGCCGATAGCTGGCGCCGCGCCGCCGCCAAGCTCGCCGAGTACCTCGGCCCGTGAGGCGGCGCAGCGCGGTCACAAATTCGCCACTTGCATTTTGCCGCGGTATCGCCCATCTATCGCCGGTCAGTGCTACGCTTCGGCCCTTGCCGTTCCACCCCCTCAGGGGGCGCTTCTACAAGATAACCATGAAGCCGCAACTGCCTCGGGCCGCGTGAAACGCATCGCGCGGCGCGATTCGTCACATCCATCTGGAGGCCATCATGGCTATCGGTACCGTCAAGTGGTTCAACCCGACCAAGGGTTTTGGTTTCATCATGCCGAGCGACGGCTCGAAGGACGTCTTCGTTCATATCAGCGCCGTTGAGCGCGCCGGTCTCGGCTCGCTGACCGAAGGTCAGAAGCTGAGCTATGACGTGGTGAGCGAGCGCGGCAAGTTCGCCGCCGACAATCTGAAGTCGGCCTGAGCCGAACCACTCTCGACAAGACGCAAGGGCGCCCGACGGGCGCCCTTGTTTTATGCCTGCCTCAGGTCGAACGTGTCGGCTGCACCGGCTTTGGATCGAGCGGCACCACGTCGTCGGGCGCGACGAAACGCCCGAGCAGCACATAGACCGACGTGTTGGGATAGCCCTTGATGTCGACCGCGCCGCGCTCGCGGAAGACGAAATTTCGGTGCAGGCGCCAATAGGTTGATTCTGTCACCTGGATCTGGCCACCCTCGCTGTCGTGCTCCATGCGGCTGGCGAGGTTCACCGTGTCGCCCCATAGATCGTAGGCATATTTGCGCCGGCCGATGACGCCGGCGACGACAGGGCCGGTGCTGATGCCGATGCGAAGCTTGAGCGGCTGATCGAATTCTTTGCCGACCGCGGCGACGGTATCGAGCATCTGCAGCGCGAAATCCGCCATCACCTCGGTCTGCCGTGCGGTATCGCCGAGCACCCCGGTCGCCGCCATGTAGCAGTCGCCGATGGTCTTGATCTTCTCGACGCCGAAGCGCGCCGCGGCCTCGTCGAAGCGGGAGAACAGCACGTTCAGCAGCTCGACCAGGTGCGCCGGCGCCAGCCGCTTGGACAGCGCCGAGAAGCCGACGAGATCGGCGAACAACACGGTCGCTTCCGCATGGGCATCGGCGATCGGCGTCTCGCCCTTGCTCAGCCGCCCGGCGATGGCCACAGGAAGGATGTTGACCAGCAGCTCATGCAGCCGCTGGTTCGCCTGGTAGAGCTTGATTTGCGCCGAGATCGCCGCCGCCCGGTAGTAGTAGACGGTGACTGCGGAAAAACCCGACAGCATCACCAGGGCGAACAGGCGCGAGGGCATGCGGCCGGCCTCCGGCAGGCTGTAGATCGGCGTGTGCGACGCCAGGTAAAGTTGCGCCGCCAACAGGCTGGCGAGAAAGATCGCGTAGGCGCCAAGGAGTTTCCGCGTCTCGCTGCGGGCGAAGGCCAGCATCGGCGCGTAGGCCATGGCGACCACATAGAGATCGACGCTGGCGGTCTGGCCGACCGCGACGTTGGCGGTCAGGTAGTGCAATCCCGCGCATCCGAGAGCGACCCAGCGCGCCGCATCGAGCTTGCCGGCACCGTTCAAGAGAAGCGCGGTTGCGTAGACCAGGAAGAAGATCACGTTGATCAGCGCCAGCTCGGTGGAGATCAAGATCACGGACATGATCGCCGAACCGAGCGCGATGCAGCAGAGCACAAGCACGATGATGTTCAGCGCCCGAACCGCCGAAGCCCGCGCCTCGCGAATGCCTGGCGCCACGCCGAAGTCCACCACCGCGGAAAGCCTGCCGACCATCCCCTGCTCCCATCCCACAATACATCAGAAGCTGGCGCGCCGGCACGAAACGCTCGCCCTCGTCGTCAACCTCCGCAGGAGGAGGAACGGCGGTTCGTTCCGCGAGGTTTTCCCGGTCGCTAGTTGATGGCGCTGAGCTGGCCGCCCTTGAGCTTGGCGCGGTAGCCGGCCATGAGGGCTTCGAGCTGATTGATGCCGGCGATCGCCGTGGCCAGGTTGCGGTATTCGGTGTTGTCCTTGTCGACCCGGTTGGTCAGCACGCGGAAGGCATCCGCCTCCGGCGCGCCGGCGAGCCGCTGCGCGTAGAGTCCGCGGATACGGTCGAGGCCGGCGGTGTCCTTGGTCAGCGAAAGCGCCACCGCAAGCTGCAACACGCTCTGCCGGTCCGCCGCGGTGAAGGGCGTCGGATCCTGGTCGCGGTTGGCGAGCAGC
This sequence comes from Candidatus Sulfotelmatobacter sp., assembly GCA_035523835.1. Lineage (GTDB taxonomy): Bacteria > Pseudomonadota > Alphaproteobacteria > Ferrovibrionales > Ferrovibrionaceae > DASQHM01. The sequence goes on along the minus strand of DATKQA010000417.1, from coordinate 23,110 downwards.
GCGGTCAGGGCCTGCACCGCCCCCGGCCAATCCTTCTGCTGCCAGGCGATGTCGACGCGGAGCAGCTTGGCGTCGCGGCTATCGTCGCCGGCCAGCACCTTGAGCGCCTGGTCGTAGCGGCTCAGATCGGCGAGCGCGCGCGCCTGCAGGTGCGAGCGTTGGGCGGCGAGCGCATCGGGCAGCGGCTGCACCGCGCTGACCTCGAGCGCCTGCAGGGCCAGGTCGGGCTTGTGGTCAAGCAGCCGGATGACGGCGAGCCGGGTGCCGACCTTCGCCTTCTCCTCACCGCTCAGACGATGTTCGACCTGATGCTGCAACAGTTCGCCGGCGCGGCCGAGCAGATCGACGCTCACCAGGCGGTCGGCGAGCTTGCGGATCATCTCGTCGCCGCGCGCATCCGTGGGCGCCAGATCGCGGAAGTCGTAGAACAGGCCGACGGCCTCGACCGCCGGCATGCGATCGGACTCGCCGTCGAGATAGAGCTTGCCGAAGGTGCTCGCCATGTCCTTCTCGGCCGCGACGGCAAGCAGCGTCTTGGGGAAATAGGACGCGAGCTGGTGCCAGACGGTCAGGGCGCCGCGGTAGTCACCGGTCTCGACATCGAGCTGGCCGAGGCGGCGCAGTACACGCGGTTCCAGGTCGTCGCCGCGCCAGGAATAGCGCAGCCCGTCCAGCCGCTGGATGGCTTCGGCCGGCTTGATCTCGCCGGTCTTGAGCTGGAAATTCGCCTGCTCCAGAAGCGCATGGGCGCGGGCGGCGCGGTTGGTCGAGGCCACCGCCACCTTGAAATCGGTCGAGGCCGCCATGTTGTCGCCGAGCTTCTCTTCCGCCTCGCCGTGCAGCAGGGCCGCTTCGCCGGCAAGGTTGAGCGAGGCGTGGTCGCGGCCAAGCTCGTGCGCCACCACGCTCAGGATGGATTTGGCGCTGCCGGGATCGCCGCTGCCGGCGAAGGCCTGCGCCATGGCCAGGTGCAGCCTGGCCCGCATGTCCGGTGGAAATTCCCCCATGGCATTGCGGCCGCGGATGAACTCGTCGCGCGCGCGGTCCCAGTCCTGGCGCGCGGCATAGAGCGCGCCGCGCCATACCGCCGCCTCGGGGTCCTGCGCCAGTTCCGCTATGTTGAGATCGGCTGCCGCGTCGTCAAGCCGGCGGAGCCCGACCTCCACCGCGCCGCGGAGCACATGGAAGGCGCGCTCGTCGGCGGCATGCGGGTCCTGCTGGGCGAGCCGGGTCAGCACGCCGAGCGCATCGGCATCGAAGCCGTTGGCAAAATAGAACTGGGCCAGCGCGTAGCGCGCCGTGGTGCGCTGCAGTTCCGACGCCTTCGCCAGCGCGCTTTGCAGCGCCTGCTTGGTGGCGACGAATTCACCCGGCGGCCCGCGCCAGGCGGCAACGTGGAACATGCTGGGATGCGGGTCGGGCGCGTTCTTCTGCTTCGGCAGGGTCTGCGACAGCAGCAGGCCGCTCCTGGCCGTGATGGCGACGCCGTTCGGCAGCGGCTGCACCACAATCTGGTCGGTCTTCGGCGCCACCAGCACGCCCTGGGCCGATTTCAGAATCTCGAACTGCGGGAAGGAGCGGCTGAGGTTGATGCCGAGGCCGGCGCCGAGCAGCGGCACCACGGCGAGGCGCTCGCCGCCGTCGGGGTCGGTCAGGCTCACCACCGGACCGGCATCGAGCGCCGGCAGGAAAACCCGCGGCCCCAATGCCGCCGCCGGTTCGGCACGCACCTCGACGGCGACCGGCAGCGCTGCCGAAGTGGCCGGCGCCAGATCGACCAGCCATTCGTTCTGCGCGCGGCCGACGACGGGCGCGAGGCCCGGCTTGATATGAAGCTGCAGCAGGGTGCCCTGCGCCACGGCCGGTTGCTCGGCGCGCAGCACCGAGCCCGTCGTGTCGCTTGCCAGGCCGGCGAGATCCACCGCCGCGGCGCGGCCGAACACCAGCCAGAGCGAGGCGCCGCGCTGGAACACCGCCGCCGGCATCGGATGGTTGAAGGCGAAATGCAGCCGCGCGCCGCCGCTCGTGCCCTCGACCCGCGTGCTCAGCCGGTCGGGGCCGGTATCCGGTGCGGATGGGGTTGCCGCGGGCGACGGCGGCGCGGTCTCGGCTGTCGCTTGAGGTGCGGCTGCAGGCTTGCTCGGCTCCGGCTCAGGCTTTGCCGGTGCCGCCTTGGCCGCCGCCGTCGCGGCCTTCTCGTTTGCCTTGGCGAGCTTGGTCGCGGCCGGCCTGGGCGGGGCGTTCTTCGTTTTCGTCGCCGCGGGTTTCTCGGCCGCGGGTTTCTCGGCCGCCGGCTTTGCCGCCTTCTCGGGATAGAGGTCGAGAATGGCCAGCTTGCCGTGGCCGGAGGTTTTCAGCGTGACCGGCCGTTTGAGCCGGAAGGTCACCGACTTGCGGTCCGCCGCCACCTCGGCGGCGGATATGTAGTCATCCAGCCGATGCGCCACGACGGCGACGTCGCCGGCGAAATCCTGCTTGAATTCGACGGTCAGCCGGTCGTTGGCCACCGCCGCCTTGAAGGCGACGGCGCGCGGCCATTCGAAGACGATGCGGGCGAAATTGTCGTGCGTCGCCGCCCTGACCTCCACGTGCTCGCCGGCGAAGGCGGCCGAAAGCATTATCCACAGCGCGACGAACAGCCACGGCAGCAGATCGGCGAGCTTGTGCATTGCCGCCGCGCGCCCGGCGCGCCGGCCGGTCTTGCGGCTAGTCAAAGCTCGCCAGGAGGGCATCGATATCCGCCTGCGAGTTGGCTTTGTCCGGCATCTGCGGACCGTTGAGCAGCGCCAGGTCGCCCTCGGCCGCCTTGGCGACCGCGCCGGCCGCCGGCGAAGCCTGCATGTCGTGGCCGAAGGCGCGGGCCAGGGCGGTCACCTTGTTCTCGATGTGATGCAGGGTACGGACGACCTTGGTAATGCGCTGTCCGGTGATGTCCTGGAAATTGGACGCTTCGTAGATGCGCGTGGTGATGGCGTCGATCTGCGCGGCCGCGTCGCCTTCGAGCTTCTTCGCCAGATCGCCGAGCTGCTCGGCCGCATCGAGGATGACGCCGGTCGCCTGCTCGGTCGCCTGCACCACTGCGTCCAGCTCGTCGGTGGCGATGGAAATATGCTGGTTGGGAATCTCCTGCGGCTGGATGGCGGCGATCTCATCCTTGGCGCGGCGGATGTAGTCGGCGAGCTCCTGCAGTTCGCGGTGCATCTGGATATCGATGGCGGAGATATCGCCTTCCATCGTCGTCATCAGGCTCTCGACGACGCCGGCCACCTCGCTCAGCTTGACGCTGTCGCCGCGCTCGGCTTGCAGCGCCTCGACCCTTCTGCTGAGAGTAGTCTTGTACGCGTTTGCGGCCATGGCGCGGTCCCCGTTCTGCCGTCGCCTCAGAACTCGCCGATCACCGTCTCGAGCTTCTTCTTCAGCGTCTCGGCGTTGAACGGCTTGACGATGTAGTTGTTCACGCCGGCGGCCTTGGCGGCGACCACGTTCTCGGTCTTGCTCTCGGCGGTGACCATGATGAAGGGCACGCCCTTCAGCCGCTCGTCGGCGCGCACCTCCTTGAGCAGTTGCAGGCCGGTCATCGGCTCCATGTTCCAGTCGGAGATGACCAGGCCGTAGTTACGCTCGCGCAGCTTGCCGAGCGCCATGCTGCCGTCGGTGGCCTCTTCGACGTTGCCGAAGCCGAGCTGTTTCAGAAGGTTGGAAATGATCCTCAGCATCGTCTTGTAATCGTCAACGATCAGAATCGGCATATTCTTGTCGACAGCCATTGTCTGCTCCTCGGGAGGCACTAATGTGGAACGCGCCGGCCGCAAAACCGCGCTCCAGAAGCTAGCGGCAAGGCGGTTAAATTGTGATTAAGCCAGTCGTCACCGGCCGAGGGAAAACGGCATTTCGCGCCGGATTTCACGCCAGCAACCGCCGGGCACGGCTCAGCCGTTGCCGGCCGGCGCCTTGGTCGGCAGCTCGTGTTGCGTCGCCAGCTCGATGGTGATCGACTTCGCCTTGGCCGGATCCATCTCGGCCAGGATAGCGGCGAGATTGCGCTCCTTCATCCGCTCCACCACCTGCAGCAGAATCGGCATGTCGAGCTTCTCGAAGATGCGCGCCGCATCCTTCGGCTTCATGTTCTCGTAGACCTTGACCAGGCTCTTCAGGCTCCGCTCGTCGGCGGCGTCACGCTGCTTGAGCAGGGCCTGGATATTGTCCTGGATCTGCTTCAGGGCGGCGATCTTCTCGTCGACCTTCTTCGCGGTGGCGGCCAGCACGCTCTCGCGCATCTCGATATCCTTGGCGCGCTTGTCGAGCTCGTCGCGGCGGGTCGACAGGTTCTGCAGCAGATCGACCTCCGCCTGGGTGAAGGTGGTGGGATCGCGTTTCGGCGGCGTCGGCGGTGGCGGCGGCGCCTTCGGCGCCTCGCTCGCGGGCGCCGGCATCACCGAATTGTCGGCGGTGGCCGGCGCGGCCGGCTGGGCCGGCGGCGCTGCGCCCGGCGCCGGCGTGGATGCTGCGGCAGGCGGCGGTGCGGCCGGCTGGGCTGCGGCGGCCGCCGGCGCCGGCGGGGCCGCCTTGGCCGGCGCCTCGGCGGGAGCGGTCTGCGTCGCCGTGTCGGCGCGCTTGGCGCCGGCCGGCGTCAGGGGCAGTGGAGCGCCGGTCGCCTTGTGCGGCGTCTGATCGGCCTCCGTCGCCGCCTGTGCCGGCGGCACGCCGAAAGCGGCGCTCGCCAGGTCGAGGACCTGTCCGAGCTTCAACCCGGCCAGGATCGCCGCGGCGAAGATGGTGAGCGGAACCACGCGCAGACGGCTGGTCGGAAGGCGGAACTTCATGCCAGTGTGCCCTTAACCGGTGAGCCTATTTCACGCGCCGGAGCGCCTGCATCAATTCGCGTTCGGCCTCGGAGCGCGGCGGCTCGGCATCGACCGCGACAGGCTTCGGCGTCTGCCGCCGCGCCGCCTCGATGCCGTGCGCCAGCCGATCGGCCAGCCGGCCGCCGGCGTCGTTCATGAAGGAGAGTTCGTCGGCGAGGCCGCGGGCCTTCGTCGTCTGCTCCTGCAGCGCCCGCCCGGCTTCCTCGCCGGCGAGCTTGAGTTCGGCGACGCCGACCCGTGCCTTCTCGGTCGCCTTGTTGAATTCGGCGATCAGGCCGCGCAGCTCCGTATGGCCGGCGCGCAGGCTGTCGAGCCGCCGGTTCAGCATGAAGCAGTAGACGATGGTGGCGACGCAGAGGCCGGCGACAAGCAGATCCACCGCCAGGTTCAGCATCATGTCGGCGCTCCCAGTTTCTTCAACGAACGGTCGATGCGGACGGCGATATTGCTGCCGACGCGGCCCATCTTGCCGGTGACCATCGGAATGCCGCCGCAGCGCAGCACGATGGAGGTGTCCGGCGTCGAATTCAGCATGATGGTCTTGCCGACCTCGAGGTTGATCACCTCGCCGAGCGACATCACCTGCTCGTCCAGCACGGCATCGATCTGCACGTCGGTCGACCAGAGCTCGGTCGCCAGGTGGTTCTCCCAGATCGAATCGCGGCCGAACTTCTCGCCCATGAACATCTGCAGCAGAAGCTCGCGCACCGGCTCCAGCGTCGCATAGGGCAGCAGCAGCTCCAGTCGGCCGCCGCGGTCCTCCATGTCGATCCTGAGCTTGACCAGGATGGCGGCATTCGCCGGTCGGGCGATGGTGGCGAAGCGCGGATTGGTCTCGATGCGGTCGTAGCTGAAGGTCACCGGCGACAGCGGCTCGAAGGCGGCCGACATGTCGGCCAGCACCACGGTGATCATGCGCTCGACCAGGTTGCGCTCGATGGTGGTATAGGGCCGGCCCTCGATGCGCATCGCCGCCGTGCCGCGGCGGCCGCCGAGCAGCACGTCGACGATGGAGTAGATGAGCGAGCTGTCGACGGTGATCAGGCCGAGATTGTCCCATTCGACGGCGCGGAACACGGCAAGGATCGCCGGCAGCGGAATGGAGTTGAGATAATCACCGAAGCGGATGGCGGTGATGTTGTCGAGCGAGACCTCGACGTTGTCGGAGGTGAAGTTGCGCAAGGACGTGGTCATCATGCGCACGAGCCGGTCGAACACCACCTCGAGCATCGGCAGGCGCTCGTAGGAGACCAGGGCGCTGTTGATGATGGCCTTGATCCCCGAGCGGTCCTTGTCCTGATCATCGGACGAATCGAAGCCGAGCAGGCTGTCGATCTCGTCCTGGTTCAGGACGCGGGTCGACTGGCCCGGCGAGGGCATCGCGGCCGCGCCCGCCGCCGGCGCGGCGGCAAAGGCATCGTCGGCCGGCTGCTCGGCCTCGGCCATCTTGGCCCATTCCGCCGCGACGGCGTCGTTGTCGACCGGCTCGTTGGTGTTGTCGCCTTCCGCCATGCCCAGACCTATTGCACCAGCATTTCCTTGAACAGCACGTCGTTGACGTGCACCGGCGCCACCGCCGCGTTGATGCGGAGCAGCAGCTCCTCCTTCAGCCGATAGAGGCCGGCGGATCCGTTCAGGTCCTCCATGCGCAGCTCGCGCAGATAGACCTGGAAATTGTCGAGCACGCGCGGCAGCAGGTCGTCGAGCTTCTTGCCCGCCTGGGGATCGTCGAGCTCGAGCGCCACGCGGAGCTTCAGATAGCTCGCCTGCTTGGTGGTGGAGTTGAGATTGACCAGCATCTCCGGCAGGTCATAGAAGACGACCGGCTTCGCCTTGGGCGCGTCCGGATCCATGCCCACCGTCTTCAGCACCGGCGTCAGCAGGTTGAATTTCAACACCGCGCCGCCGGCAATGCCGACAAGCAGAAGCGGGAGCACCACGAAGAGCACGATCTTCTTGCCGCTGAAGCGGCGGCGCTTCGGCGCCTCGGCGACTTCACCGCCTTCCACCTCTTCTTCGTCGGCGGTGGTATCACTCATCGCTACACCTGGATTGCGCGGCCGCCGGCAGGCAACCGCTGACTTGGGGGATTGTCCGTCGGGAAGGTTAATAAGAGGTGAAATCGGCAGCTTCCCGGGCAAGTTCTGCCGGGTAAGGCTTGCCCGAAAATCGCCGCGCCGGCAGCGAAATCCCGCGCATTCGCTTGCCCGGCCTTGACTTTGCCAACTGGCACGCCGCGTGCAGTCCGCTTCGGCAGTCGGAAGCTTTGCGGCCAGAAGGGCAAGCGCCATGGAAAATTCGGTTTACATCGGCCTGTCGCAGCAAACGGCGATGCGCCGTCAGCTCGATGTGATCGCCAACAACCTCGCGAACATGAACACCACCGCCTTCAAGAGCGAGAAGGTGCTGTTCCGCGAATTCCTGATGCAGCCCCAGCACGGCGAGCCGATGTCATTCGTCGAGGATTACGGCGTGCTCCGCGACACCCAAGAGGGCAAGCTGGAGACCACCAGCAATCCGCTCGACGTCGCCATCAACGGCCGGGGCTACCTCGCCGTCAGCACGCCCGCCGGCACCCGCTACACGCGCAACGGCCACCTCAAGATGAACAGCAGCGGGCTGCTGACCACGAGCGAGGGCTATGCGGTGCTCGACGACCGTTCGCAGCCGATCACCCTCAACTCCGGCAACGGCCAGCCGACCATCGCGCTGGACGGGACCATTTCCGACAATTCCGGCCGCGTCGACCGGCTGAACCTGGTGCAGTTCCAGAACGAGCAGGCACTGCAGCAGACCGGCTCCGGCCTCTATGCCACCGACCAGACGCCGACGCCGGCCAGCAACAGCACCTTGCAGCAGGGCATGATCGAAAGCTCCAACGTCGAGCCGATCACCGAGATGACCAAGATGATCGAGCTGCAGCGCAGCTACGAGGCGGCGCAAAGCCTGATCCAGGCCGACAACGATCGCCAGACCAAGTCGATCGAGAGTTTGGCGAAGTTCAGCTAACGGGGATTTATCGTCATGCGTTCCTTAAGCATCGCCGCCACCGGCATGTTGGCCCAGGAAACCAACGTCGAAGTGATTTCCAACAACATCGCCAACATGAACACGACGGCGTTCAAGACCCAGCGACCGGAGTTCCAGGACCTGCTGTACCAGGATCTTCGCCGCATCGGCTCGTCCTCCTCCGATTCCGGCACGGTGGTGCCGGCCGGCATCCAGGTCGGCGTCGGCGTCAAGACCGGCGCGGTCTACCGCATCACGCAGCAGGGCAACCTGACCTCGACCTCCAATTCGCTCGACCTGGCGATCCAGGGCAAGGGCTACTTCCAGATCCAGCTTCCCGGCAACGCCCTCGCCTACACGCGCGACGGTTCGTTCCAGCTCAGCCCGACCGGGCAGATCGTCACCCAGGACGGCTACCTGGTGCAGCCGACCATCACCGTGCCGCCGAACGCCACCAGCGTCAGCATCAGCAACACCGGCCTGGTGCAGGTCTCCATCGCCAACCAGGTCAATCCGCAAACCGTTGGCCAGCTCAACCTCGCCATCTTCCCGAACGACGCCGGCCTCGAGGCCATGGGCCAGAACCTGGTGCTGGAATCGGCTTCCTCCGGTGCCGCCCAGCTCGCCACCCCCGGCTCGCCTGGCTACGGCACCATCCAGCAGGGATTCCTGGAAACTTCCAACGTCGATCCGGTGAACGAGATCAGCAATCTCATCACCGCGCAGCGCGCCTATGAAATGAACTCCAAGGTCATCACGACCTCGGACCAGATGCTGCAAGACATCACCCAGCTCCGCTAGGAGATTTCTGATGGCTTACCGACTGCTGATCGCCGCCGCCTTCACGCTCCTGCTTGCCGTCTCGGCGCTCGGCCGCGTCGCCTTCGGCGCCACGCCGGAGAGCGCGCCGCATCTGCGCAACACCATCTTCGTCGACGCCGACGAGATCACCTTCGGCGATATCTTCGAGGGCGCCGGCAAGGCCGCCAAGACCGACTTCGCCCCGGCGCCGGCGCCGGGCGAAACGCTCCGCTTCAGCGTCGACCAGCTCCAGGGCGCGGCCCACGCCGTCGGCCTGAACTGGGAACCCGATCCCGGGCTTCGCGTGGTCAGCGTGACCCGCGGCGGCAAACTGGTGCCGCACAAGGAGATCATCGACCAGATCACCAAGGCGCTGATCGACTATTCCGGCGACCGCAACATCTCCGTGCAGCTCGCCAATCCGCTGCTGACGCTTGCCGTCGCGCATGACGCCCCGGCGACCGTGCGCGTCGACGATATCGACTACGATCCGCGCTCGGAACGCTTCACCGTCATGCTGGCGGCGCCCGCCGACGACCCCGAGGCCACCCGCGTGCAGGTGCTCGGCCGCGCGCTCCGCATGGCCCATATACCGGTGCTGCGCGACCGCTTCGGCCCCGACCATGTCATCAGCCGCAACGACATCGCCTGGCTCGACGTGCCGATGGAGCGGGTCGACCGCAATACCATTACCGATGCCAACGACCTGATCGGCAAATCGCCGAAGCGCGGCCTGTCCGCCGAAACCCAGATTCGGATCGGCGACGTCGACCGTCCCATTCTGGTGGCCAAGGGCGCGCTCATCACCATGACCGTGTCGGCGCCGAACATGACGCTGACCGCCACCGGCCGCGCCGTCGACGAAGGCGGCAAGGGCGACATGATCCAGGTGCAGAACATTCAAAGCCACAAGACCGTGGTCGCCATGGTGGTCGGCCACAATCTGGTCGCCGTCGGCGCCAGCCAGGTCGCCCTCGGCGTGCCGGCACGAGCCGACCTGCCGTAACCGCGTGACGTTTCAAGGGTAGTCGCAATGCCGCTCCGTAGCGTTTCTGGTCTTCGCAAACTGCCGCTCTGCCTGGCCCTCGGCCTCCTGGCCAGCGGCTGCAACATGGCCGATCGCCTGGCCAACATCGGCGAGGCGCCGAAGATGAGCAAAATCGACGACCCGACGGAAAAGAAGGACTACAAGCCGGTCAGCCTGCCGATGCCGAAACCGGAACCGCTGGTCCGCCAGGCCAACAGCCTGTGGCGCCCCGGCGCTCGGCAGTTCTTCAAGGACCAGCGCGCGTCCAAGGTCGGCGACATCCTGACCGTCAATGTCGCCGTCGCCGATACCGCCAACGTCGCCGACACGACCACCCGCTCGCGCAACAATGCCGAGACCGCGGCGATCCCGAACTTCCTCGGCGCCGAGGCCGCCGGCGGCGCCATCGGCCGCGTCTTCCACGGCATCGACCCGGCGAACGCCGTCAACCTGAACTCCACCAGCAACAGCACCGGCGGCGGCACGGTGGCGCGCTCGGAAACGATCAACCTGACGATCGCCGCCCTGGTCACCCAGGTATTGCCGAACGGCAATCTGGTGATCTACGGCCGCCAGGAGGTGCGGGTGAACTTCGAGGTGCGCGAGCTCACCATCTCCGGCGTGGTGCGGCCGGAGGACATCACCGCGACCAACACCATCAACCACACCCAGATCGCCGAGGCGCGAATCTCCTACGGCGGCCACGGTCAATTGACCGACGTGCAGCAGGCCCGCTACGGCCAGCAGGTGTTCGACGTCCTGTTCCCGTTCTGAGCGGGTGAGACCGGCTTAGCGCGCTGACCGCCCGCCTACTCGTCCCGGTAGGTCTTTTCCCGGCGCTCGTGACGTTCCTGCGCCTCGATCGACAGGGTGGCGATCGGCCGCGCCTCGAGCCGGCGCAGGCTGATCGGCTCGCCGGTCTCCTCGCAATAGCCGTAGGAGCCGTCGTCGATGCGGCGCAGCGCGGCATTGATCTTGCCGATCAATTTGCGCTGCCGGTCGCGAGTGCGAAGTTCAAGAGATCGCTCGGATTCCGTCGAAGCCCGGTCAGCAATATCCGGTTCCTGTACCGTATCTTCCTGCAGGTGCTGAAGTGTAAGATTGGATTCGGCTAGAATTTCATCACGCCAACGTAAGAGTTTCCGACGGAAATACTCGACTTGTTTGGCGTTCATAAACGGCTCGTCATCGGACGGCCGATAATTTGCAGGCAAGTGTATTCCCATTACCTACCCCAGGAAATCACGGATTTCAGTCGGAACCGGATTTCGGCGCGGAGTATATGGAGACGACCTGCGGCCTGCAAGAATTCCTTGCAACCGGCCGCCGGACCGAAAAAAGCCATTGATTTCGGCTCAGTGACCGAGTTTGGCGAGCTCGACCGCCGCGCGCAATTCGATCTCGTCGAGTACGGCCAGCAGCCGGGGATCATCGATCGTGCTGCGCTGGTCCCTGAGCATGCGGGCCAGCGACACCAGCCGCTCGGGGGCGATCGAGCCGAGCAGCAGCGCATGGCGGATCTCGTCCAGGCGGTCGAGCAGGTCCTTGCCGCGCCGGACGGCCCGCCGGCGGGAGTGGGTGGCGTCGGCAATTTCCTGCAATGCCAAGAGGTTATTGGTCGGCGCAAGGCGCGCCGCCGCGCCGACGGCGGCGGCCTGGGTCTCCTCGCCGGGCAGGTGGGTGGCGAAGCCCTCTTCCGCCTCGCCGGAAGGCCGGTTGGCGCGCCGCACGGAAGCTGGAACGAGCGGTCCGGGACCGGAAATTTTCATGGCGCGGCCTGATACCTGCATGACGCCGTGGCTGCCCGCAGTGTGCCCCGCGAGCGTTAACAGGCCGTAAAGACCCGGCAAAGTCTGCCCACCGGCCGCAGGAATTGCCCGGACGGATCGCCCCCGCCACATAAATCTCCAACGAATTCAAAGGCGTTGGTTCGGTGTCCTGGTGGCACGGGATTCGCTATGGGAAAGCGAGTTCAGTTTCCCGGGCCCGGCAAAACGCCATGACCTCTTCGCGCATTCGAACGATCCGCCCCCTTCTTGGCCTGCTCGGCCTGCTTTGCCTGCTGTGCAGCGCCGGCGAAGCCTGCGCCACCTCGCGCATCAAGGACATTGCCGATTTCGAGGGCATCCGCGAGAACATGCTGATCGGCTACAGCCTGGTGGTCGGCCTGAACGGCACCGGCGACTCCGTGCGCAATTCGCCGATGACCCTGCAGAGCCTGCAGGCCATGCTGGAGCGCATGGGCGTCAATATCCGCGCCAGCACCTCCACCGATCCGGCCAATATCGCCGCGGTGATGGTGACCGCGACCCTGCCGCCCTTCGCCCGCCAGGGCGGCCACATCGACGTCACCATCAGCGCCATCGGCGATGCCAAGAGCCTGCAGGGCGGCGTGCTGCTGGTCACCCCGCTGATGGGCGCCGACGGCGAGGTCTATGCCGTGGCGCAAGGCCCGGTCACCATCGGCGGCTTCACCGCCAGCGGCCAGGCGGCCTCGATCACCAAGGGGGTGCCGACCACCGGCCGCATCGCCTCGGGCGCCATCGTCGAGCGCGAGGTCGGCTTCGAACTGTCGCAGATGACGTCGATCCGCGTCGCGCTGCGCAATCCCGACCTCACCACCGCGCGCCGCATGGCGCAGGCGATGAATTCCTATCTCGGCACGCCGGCGGCCAAGCTGCTCGACCCGACGACCGTGCTGCTCACCGTGCCGGCCAGCTACCACAACAATGTCGTCGGCCTGCTGAGCGACGTGGAAGACCTCAAGGTCGAACCGGATCAAGAAGCGCGCGTGGTGATCGACGAGAACAACGGCATCATCGTCATGGGCAAGGACGTGCGCATCTCGACCGTCGCCATCGCCCAGGGCAACCTCACCATCCGCATCACCGAGACGCCACAGGTGTCGCAGCCCAACGCCTTCGCGCCCGGCCCCGGCGTGGTGCAGGGCCAGCCCGGCATCGCCGGCACCAGCGCCTCGGTCGGCAACCTCGAGGTGCAGCGGCTCAATGCCAACGGAACCCCGGCCCTCACGCCCAACGGCCAGCCGATCTTCGACCTGGTGCCGCAGGCGATCCCGGGCACCGGCGTCCCTGGCCAGTCGGCGACCCCGGGCCAGATCGGCGGCGGCGCGCAGACCGTGGTGGTGCCGCGCACCGACATCCAGGTCGACGAAGGCAAGGACAAGCGCCTCGGCGTGCTGCCGGCGAGCGTCAGCCTGGAAGAACTGGTCAACGGCCTGAACGCGCTCGGCATCGGCCCGCGCGACATGATCTCGATCCTGCAGACGGTGAAGACCGCCGGCGCCCTCCAGGCCGAGATCGTGGTGCGCTGATGGACGCGGCCGCACCTCTCGCCACCCTGTCGTCGCCGACCCTGCAGGGCCTGCCGACCGCCGCCCAGCCGAGCATCAACCTGCATCCCGGCAACGCGGCCAAGATGTGGCGCACCGCCCGAGGCTTCGAATCCATGTTCCTGAACCAGATGTTTGAATTGATGAACGAGAGCGTGCAGGCCGATCCCAACTTCGGCGGCGGCCAGGCCGAAAACATCATCCGCTCCATGTTGAGCGAGCAATATGGCAAGCAGGTCACGCGGCACGGCGGCATCGGCATCGCCAGCGCCGTCTATCAGGAGATGGTGCGGTTGCAGGAGGGCGGCCGATGAGCGCCGCACCGCAGTCCCCGCCCGCCGGCAACGGCGCCGTGCGCCTCGGCTCGCTCGACACGCTGATCCTGATCACGGAGCGGCTGATCGACCTGATCACCGCCGAGAACGCGCTGCTGAGTCAGCGCCGGCCGAAGGATCTGAGCAAGCAGATCGACGAGAAGCAGCGGCTGGCGGCAATGTATGCGCGCGAGATGGCGAGCATCAACAAGGACCCCGGCCGCCTGCAGGGTGCGGCGCCGGCCGATGTCGCCCGGCTCCGGGAGGTCACCCAGCGTTTCCGCCGTCTGATCGAGGAGAACGGCCGCAAGGTCAACGCCATGCGTGTGGTGACCGAGCGGGTGGTGAAGAGCATCGGCGACGAGGTGGCGAAGCGAAACCGTCCGGTCAGCGGCTACGACAAGCACGCCACCATGCGCCCGGTCACGCCGAACTACCGCGTCGCCCGGCCGACCTCGCTGGCGCTCGATCAAAGGGTCTGAGGCGGCAGGCGCCGAGCTCGCTCAAGTCAACCAGGCGGTATCCCTCGCATGTCGCTGCAGCAATCATCCCGCCAGGAAATCCAGAACGCCTTGACGTATTTCAAGGCCGGCAGGCAAACCGAAGCGCTGGCCGCCTGCCGGAACGTGCCGCCCGACGATCCGGCCTATGCGGAGGCGCTGCATCTCAACGGCGTCATCGCCTTCCGCGCCGGCGATGCCGCCCTGGCGGCGGACCTGATCGGGCGTGCCGTCGGCCTGAAGCCGGGCTATCGCGAGGCCCTGGCCAACCTCGGCCACGCCCTGCGCAGGCTCGGCCGATCGGCGGAAGCGCTCGCCGCCTATCGGGAAGCGATCGCGCTCGACCCGGCCAATGCCACGCTGCAGAACAGCCTCGGCACAGCCCTGCTGGAGCAGGGGAGCCTCGATGCGGCCATTGCCGCATTTCGCGCGGCGACGATCCTGCGGCCCGATTACGCCGAGGCCCTGAACCGCCTCGGCGGCGCCCTGCGGCAGAAGGGCGAGCTGGATGCGGCCATCGCGGCGTTCGCCCGCCTGGTGGCGCTGCATCCCGACCGGGCCGAGCTGCACAACAACCTCGGCGTGGCCCTGGCCGAGGCCGGGCGGCCCGCGGAAGCGATCGAAGCCTTTCGCCGCGCGCTCGCCATCGATCCTCGGCAGACCGAGGCCCATGTCGGCCTCGCCAGCATCCTGCGCCAGCAATACAAGCTCGACGAGGCGATGCAGGCCTTCCGCCGCGCCGTCGAGATCGATCCGACACTCGCCGACGTGCACATGGCGATCTATGCCATCGCCCAGGCGCTCGGCGACAAGGCAACGGCGCTCGCCCACCAGCGCCAAGCCTTGCAGGTGAAGCGCGTCTTCAGCGAATGGAGCGGCGCGGCGACGACGGCCCGCAACATTCTCATCCTGAACGCGCCCGGCGACTGGCAGGCCAATATCCCGACCGACTTCCTGTTCGACAAGGCGCGCAACAACCTGCACACCTACTATGTCTGCGATGACGCAGCCGGCAGCGCCGCGCTGCCGCCCTGCGACATCGTCTTCAACGCCATCGCCGAGCCCGACGCGGTGAGGTCGAACCTGCTGCTGGCCGAGCGCCTCATCGGCACCATGCGGAAGCCGTGGCTCAACGACCCCAAGCGGGTGCTGGAGACCACGCGCGACCACATGGCGGCGAAGCTCCGGGGCATCGGGCATTGCGTGATCCCCCGGGTGCGCCGCGCCGCGCGGCGCGATCTCGCCGCCCCGTCGTTCGACCGTTTTCTGACGGCGGGCGGTGCCGCCCTGCCCCTGCTGATCCGGCCCGCCGGCGCCCATGCCGGCAACGACCTGGCGAAGATCGACAACGGGGACCAGCTCGCCGGCTATCTCGCCGAGGTCGCGGCGGACGAGTTCTACGTCACCGATTTCGTCGATTACGCCAACGGCGACGGCCACTACCGGAAGTACCGCTTCATCTACATCGGCGGCGTGCCCTATCCCTTCCATCTCGCGATCTCCA
The DNA here is from genome assembly GCA_035523835.1 of Candidatus Sulfotelmatobacter sp. GTDB lineage: Bacteria > Pseudomonadota > Alphaproteobacteria > Ferrovibrionales > Ferrovibrionaceae > DASQHM01. The sequence goes on along the minus strand of DATKQA010000417.1, from coordinate 7,738 downwards.
GGCACTGGATGGTGCACTACTACAACGCCGACATGGACAGCGACTGGAAGCGCCGCGAGGAGAGCCATTTCCTCGCCGACCACAGCCATCGGTTCGACGCCTCGCTGCAGCACGCGCTGGAGGCGATCGGCCAGACGGTCGGCCTCGACTATTTCGGCATCGACTGCTCGATCACCGCCGACAATCGCCTGCTGCTGTTCGAAGTCGATGTCGGCATGATCGTGCATCTGATGGATCCGATCGCAGCCTATCCCTACAAGCACCGCTACGTGCCGCGCATCTTCCAGGCCCTGGAAAGCCTGATCGAGGCGCGCATCGCCGGCGCGGCCTGACGCAATGAACGCCTTTGCGGAATTCTCCCGGCAGCCGGCGGCGGTCGACGGAGGCTCGCTCGATCCGGCGGACTGGCCCGCCTTCCGCCGCCTGGCGCACGAGATGCTCGACGCCGCGCTGGATTCGCTGGCGACCGTGCGGCAGCGGCCGGTCTGGCGGCCGGTGCCCGAGGCCGTCAAGCAGGCCTTGACCGAGCCGCTGCCGCGCGCCGGACAGGGCGCCGCCAGGACCGCGCGGGATTGCGCGGAGCTGATCCTGCCCTACGGCACCGGCAATACCCATCCGCGTTTCTTTGGCTGGGTGCATGGTTCCGGCACGGCCGGCGGCGTCGTCGCCGAGATGCTGGCGGCGGCGATGAACGCCAATGTCGGCGGCCGCGACCACGGCGCCGTCTATGTCGAACGGCAGGTCATCCAGTGGTTCTGCGAACTCTTCGCCCTGCCGGCGGAAGCCGGCGGCCTGCTGGTCAGCGGCACCTCGATGGCGCACCAGGTGGCGCTCACCGTGGCCCGCAACCACAAGGCGGGACGCGACGTGCGGCAGGACGGTCTCGGCGCCGTCCCGCTGGTCGCCTATAGCTCCAGCGAGGCGCACGGTTCGCTCGCCAAGGCCTTCGAGACGCTCGGCCTCGGCCGCAAGGCACTCCGCACCGTCGCCGTCGACGCCTCGCGCCGGATCGACCTCGCTGCCTTGCGCCGCCGGATCGAGGCCGACCTGGCGCAAGGCTTGCGGCCGTTTTGCGTCGTCGGCACCGCCGGCACCGTCAATACCGGCGCCGTCGACGATCTCTCGGCCCTGGCAGCCGTCTGCCGCGACTACGGCCTCTGGTTCCATGTCGACGGCGCCTTCGGCGCGCTGGCCGTGATGAGCGAACGCCTGGCGCCGCTGGTCCGCGGCATCGAACAGGCCGATTCCATCGCCTTCGATTTCCATAAATGGCTGCACGTGCCCTACGACGCCGGCTGCGTGCTGATCCGCGACAGCGCCTTGCAGCTCGGCGCCTTCTCGGCCCGCCACGACTATCTGGCGGCGGCGCCGCGCGGCCTGGCCGGGGCCAACCCCTGGTTCTGCGAGTACGGGCCGGAAATGTCGCGCGGCTTCCGTGCGCTCAAGGTCTGGTTCACCTTGAAGGAACACGGCGTCGAGCGGCTGGGCCGGAAGATCGAGGAGAATTGCCGCCAGGCCGCCTACCTCGCCGACCGCGTCCGGCGCGAACCGGCGCTCGAGCCGATGGCGGCCGGACCACTCAATATCGTCTGCTTCCGCTACGCGCCGTCGATGGCGCCCGAGGCCGCGCTCGACCGCTTGAACGAGGCCATCGTCGCCGACCTGCAGGAAACGGGCATCGCCGCCCCCTCCACCACGCGTCTCGACGGCAGGCTGGCCATCCGCGTCGCCATCACCAACCACCGCAGCCGGCTCGAGGATTTCGACCTCCTGGTCGACGCCGTCCTGCGCCTCGGTGCCGCCCGCGCCCACTGAGCCGTCGAAAACGAAAGGGGCGGCCGGACCACCGTCCGCCGCCCCTCGTCCGCTTCGCCGCCGGCTTGGCGGACGCCAGCCCGTCTCAGGCCGCGTTGCGATTCTGCGGTTGCGCGAGCGCGTTCCGCGCCCCGGCCGCGAGGCCTTCCATGACGTTGCGATTGACATCGATCAACGGCTGCAGCGGCGCCCGTCCGCTCATCACCTTGCGGGTGTATTTGCCGACCCAGATCGACAGCGAAATCAACGTCGCCTTCAACTGGCTCGGCAGTTGATTGCGGGAATCCGCCAGATCGCTCAACAGCACGGTCCAGACATGGCGGTTCCAATCCAGCGCCTCGATGCGCTTCGGCCCCGGGCCCTCCTTGTAGTCCATCAATGCGCGCGTGACCTGCGCGAAGAGTCGGTATTCCGTGCTGCGCGGACTCTCCGTCGCGCGTTGTGCCGCCTGATATTTCTGCAATGACATAAGCTATTCCCGATTGTGAGCTCTCGCGCCACGGCCGGAACGGCTGATTGTGCGCCTCCGGTCGCGGCAGACCTGTCGCAAGCAACAATGGAAGAATGGGGAGGCGCGGCCTGCGCCCCGCCTCCCCGTCCTTACCCTTAGCGGAACAGAGACAGCAACGACTGCGGAGTCTGGTTCGCAATCGACAGTGCCTGCACGCCAAGCTGCTGCTTGATCTGCAGGGCCTGCAACTGCGCGCTCTCCTGCGCCAGGTCGGCGTCCACGAGATCGCCCACGCCGGCATTCAGCGTATCGATCAGCTTGCCGGTGAAGGTGCTCTGGTCCTCAATTCGGCTGACCGCCGAACCGAGAGCGGCGAGCGCGTTCGCCACTGTGGTGATGGCGGTGTTGATCGCCGTCAGAGCCGCCGTGGCGCTGCCCGAGGTGGTCAGGTCGGCAGAGCTGATGCCGAGGGCCGAGCTGGTCAGGCCCTGGGCGCTCACCGCGATGACGCTGCCGTCCGCCGTGCTCAACACGTTGAGCGTGGTGGCGCCAGAGTCGATCAGGTTCGTGCCGTTGAACGAGGCGGTGGCAACGATCGTGTTGATCTGGCTGCGCAGAGCCGCGAAGTCGTTGTGCAGGGCGGTGCGCGACGTGGCGTCGAGGCCGCTCTGGTTGGCTTCCACGATCTTCGCCTTGGCCTGGGTCAGCAGGTCGGCGATCGACTGGCCGGCGTTCACGGCGACGTTCACCGCCGATTCACCGGTCGAGAGCGCGGTCTGCACGGCGGTGTCGCCGGCGATCGTGCCTTTCAGGTTCAGGGCGATGGCGAAGCTCGACGCGTCGTCCTGCGGGCCGCTCACTCGAAGGCCCGTGGTGACGGCTTGCTGCGTCTGGGCCAACTGAATACGGGTGGAGTTCAACTGCTCCAGAGCGGCGGCTGCGGCGGTATTGGTATTGATGGAATTGGTAGTGGACACGGGTACGCTCCTTCTTCTGACGGAGAATTCCGGCGTTTTGCCGGCGGGGCATTTTGCCCCGTGCCCGAAGAAGCAATCGCCATGCCACGGAAGCGGCCGATTTGCTTTCTGTTAAGATGTTGAAATCGGCAGAATTTACCCAGCATTCACCATGCGGCCGGCGATTTCTGCCCGGCAAGATTTGCCGGGGCGGCAGTTTCTACCGGTACGAAATTGCCGCCCGCCTCACGCCGCGCCGGCGCTGCTCGCCAATCCTTCCATGATGGCGCGGTTCACCTGGATCAGCGGCGCCAGCGGCGCGCGCCGCTGCATCACCTTCATGGTGTACTTGTCGACCCAGGTGGCAAGCGAGATGAGCTGCGCCTTGAGTCCGTCGGGCAGTTGGTTGCCGTCGGCCGCCAGATCGGTCTGCAGCGCGATCCACATGCGCTGGTTCCAATGCAGCGTCTCGTGCGCCTTGGCATCGATCTTGTCGCCGATCTCCATCAGCGCGCGGGTGACCTGCGCGAACAGCCGGTATTCCGTGCTGCGCGGATGCTCGGTGGCGTTCTGAACGGACTTATACTTTGCCAGGCTCATAGGACAGTCTTTCCTGTTCGAACGGCAGCAGCTTCTTGCATGCCAGAAGGGCGCGATAGAATTCCCCGGCGTTGACAGCCTGAATGATGCTGATGCTGAGCTGCAGCGCCTCGGAATTGGTGACGGCGTTGATGAATTCGGTAACGCGGCGCACGAATTCTGCGTGCAGCGTCTTGTCCCGGCCCCCGTCGAGATACATCATCATGATCGGAAAATAGATGCGCTTGACCGGCGTGTTCGCCTCTTCGAACTGCATGATGTCCCGCTCGCGCAGGATCGAAACCTTGTTCTGGATCACCATGTTGGTCCGGCGATCGCCGTTGATGATGACGGCGCCGTTGATGACGAACTTCTCGCCCGGCTTGAGGGTAATCTTGAGTGCCATTCTGCCTGCCGGAGCCGCTTCTCGGCCCCGCCCCGTGCGATGTCTAGCCGATATCCTAGCGGAACAGCGCCAGGATCGCCTGCGGCGACTGGTTGGCAATCGAGAGTGCCTGCACGCCGAGCTGCTGCTTGACCTGCAGCGACTGGAGTTGCGCGCTCTCCGAGGCCATATCCGCATCGACGAGGTCGCCGACGCCGGCGCTCAGGATGTCGACCAGCTTGGTGGCGAAGCTCGACTGCAGATCGATCTGTTCGGCGGAGGCGCCGAGTGCCGCCAGCGCGTTAGAGACCTCGGTGATGGCCGAGTTGATCGCGGTCAGGGCCGACAGCGCGCCGGCCGAGGTGGTGAGGTCGGCGGAGCTGATCGACAGCGCCGAGGTGGTCAGGCCCTGGGCGCTGACGGTGATGGTGCTGCCGTCGACCGTCGAGAGCACGCTCAGGCTGGTGGCGCCGGAGTCGATCAGGTTGGTGCCATTGAACGAGGCGGTGGAGACGATCGTGTCGATCTGCTCGCGCAGCGCCACGAAATCGTTGTGCAAGGCGGTGCGCGACACCGGGTCGAGGCCGTTCTGGTTGGCCTGCACGATCTTGGCCTTGGCCTGGGTCAGCAGGTCGGCGATCGACTGACCGGCGCTGATGGCGACGTTGACCGCGGAACCGCCGGTGGACAGCGCGATGCCGACCGCCTGGGTACCGGCGATCTGGCCGCGCAGGTTCTGGGCGATGGCATAGGCCGAGGGATCGTCCTTCGGGCCGTTGACCTTGAGGCCCGTCGAGATGGCGAGCTGCGTCTGATTGAGCTGGGCGTTGGTGTTGTTCAACTGCTCGAGCGCCAGAGCGGCCGGCGTGTTGGTGTTGATCGATAGAACCATGATTCTGTCTCCTCATCCGCAGATATTTCGCGGGTCGCCTTCTGACGGCGGAAAGCTGTGCATTCGGCTCGAAGCCACAATGGCAAGCCGCATGCCAGAGCCGCGGCCGCTTCCGCGATCCTCCGATAACATGTTGAAATTGCTTATGTATCTTATCCTTAGCAAAGCCTGAAGCGGAAATGTGAGCCGCCCGGGCGGAGCCGCCGGACCCGGCAAGACTTGCCAGATCGCGCAATTCCTGCCGGGCCGGGCGGCAAACTGCGCCGTTCGGAAAGTGTCGGCAAAATGGCCGCGCCGCGGCCCCGCTAAACGCTCTTTTAACCGCGCGCGGGCACCATCGCGCCATGTCGGTTGCCGCTGATTCCTCCCAGACGATTTTTGCCGTCGCGTTGCATCATCACCGTTCGGGGCGGTTGGCTGAAGCAGCCGAAATCTACCAGCGCATCCTGGCCGCCGATGCCAAGCATCAGGGCGCGCTCTTCAACCTGGCGGCGCTCGCGGCCCGCGTCGGCCAGGTCGAGCAGGCGGTCATGCTCTACGGCCAGGTGCTGAGCATCGCGCCGGAAGATCCCGATACGCTCTCGAACCTCGGCAATCTCGAAGCGGAGCGCGGCAACGCCGCCGCGGCGGAGGATTTCTATCGCCGCGCCATCGCCCGCCGGCCGGCCTTTGCAGCGGCGCTGGCCAATCTCGGCAGCGTTCTGGTGCGCGGCAAGCGCTTCGGAGAAGCCAAGACCTATCTGGAGCAGGCGCTCGCCCTGCAGCCGGACCTGGCCGCGGCCCGCATCGGCCTTGGTACTGCCAATTGGAACCTCGGCCAGCCGGAAGCCGCCCGCCAATGTTTCGAGGCCGTGCTCGAAGCCGAGCCGGACAATGTCGAGGCGCACGCCAACTACGGCAACGTGCTGGCCGCGCTCGGCGAAGATGCGAGCGCCGTCAGGCACCTGGAAGCCGCGCTGGCGCTGAAGCCGGATTGGCCGCAGGGCTGCTACAATCTGGCGCTGATCTACGACAAGACCGCGCGCTCGGCGACCGCGATGCGGCTTCTGCGCCGGGCCATGACGCTGCGGCCGAAATATATCGAGGCGATCCGTGCGCTCGCGCACATGGTCGGCAAGCGCAACCGCCCGGACCTCGCCCTCAGCCTTCTGGAGCAGGCCCGCCGGGCCGCGCCGGACGATGCCGCGACCCGCTTCCATCTCGGCAACGTCTACCAGGCGCAGCAGAACCACCCCGCCGCCATCGAACATTACCGCGAGGCCATCCGCATCGACCCGTCGGTGCCGGAGATCTACACCAATCTCGGCAGCGTGCTGCTCGCCGTCGGCGCGGTCGAGGAATCGATCGCCGTGCTGCACAAGGCGATCGAGCTGCGGCCGGATTTCATCTTCGCCTACAACAACCTCGGCAACGCCCTGATCACCGTCGACCGGCACGAAGAGGCGGCGGCGGCCTATGCGGCGGCGGTGCGCCACGATCCCGAGTTCGCCGTCGGCCATATCAACCTCGGCAATGTGCTGCGCGGCCTCGGCCGCTTCGACGAGGCGGTGGCATCGCTCAACCGCGGCATCGCGCTCAGCCCGAAGACGGCCGATGCGCACAACAACCTCGGCCTCGTGCTGCAGGCGCAGAACCGGCACGACGAGGCCATCGCCGCCTTCCGCGACGCCCTCGCCGTCGAACCCGGCCATCTCGAGACCACCAACAACCTGGCGATCTCCTACCAGGCCAAGGGCGCCTTCGGCGAGGCGATCAAGCTCTACCGCGACGTCATCGCCCAGGATCCCAAGCGCTCGCCGGCCTATTTCAACCTCGGCGGCGCGCTGCAGCTCATCGGCCGCTATGACGAATCGGTCACCGTCTTCAAGCAGGCGCTGCAGATCCGGCCCGACTACAACGCCGTCTATCCCTATCTGGCGCACGGCCTGATGCTGCAATGCAATTGGTCGAATCTCGACGCCACCATCGCCAAGATGCTGGCCAATACCGAGGTGGAGCTGCAGGAGGGCAAGCCGCTCACGGTGTCGGGCTTCGGCCTGATGGGGACGCCGGCGTCGATGGACTTGCGCTACCGCGTCGCCCGCTACATGGCCGGCCGCTCGGCCAATGCGGTGAGCGAGATCACCCGCTCGCTGGCGTTCGCCCATCCGCGCACGCCGGTGCGCAAGCTCCGCGTCGGCTATGTCTCCCCCGACTTCCGCTATCACAGCGTCGCCATGGCGTTCCGCGGGCTGCTCGAAGCGCATGATACGGAGAATTTCGAGATCTACGGCTATTCCCTGGCGCCGGTGCAGGCCGACGGCGTGACCGCGCACCTGCGCCGGCACTTTCACGCCTTCCGCGACGTCAGCAACCAGTCCTTCCGCCAGTCGGCCGAGCAGATCCATGCCGACGGCATCAATATCCTGATCGACCTCGCCGGCCATACCCGCTTCTCCCGGCCGGAGATATTCGCGCTCCGTCCGGCGCCGGTGCAGGCGCACTATCTCGGCTATTCCTCGACCATCGGCGGCGATTTCCTGCAATACCTCATCACCGACCATCGCCAGATCGCGCCCGGCATGGACCGCTACTTTTCGGAGAAGCTCGTCTACCTGCCGGATACGTTCATGGCGACGACGCGCGCGACGGTGTCGAGCGAACCGGTGCGGCGAAGCGAC
>DATKQA010000416.1:0-5509 GCA_035523835.1 Candidatus Sulfotelmatobacter sp. | reverse complement strand
CCCGACCTTGCCGGCGTTCACATCGACGCCGACCACCGCGTGGCCGAGCCTGGCCAGGCAGGCGCCCGAGACCACGCCGACATAGCCCATACCGAAAATTGACAGCCTCATGCTTTCTCCTACCGCCGGAATATCCGGCGCCCTCGGCCGCCAGCGGGACCAAGGCAAGGGCTAACCAAAGGGGAAGACCGACGGCAAATCCCGGGCGAGGTCATGACCAGCGAATGCTCGATCCAGAAGCGGAAGAACCTGATAAATCCAATGCCTTACCTAACATAGAAGCGCAGGCTGGTTAAGAAATTGGTTAACGGCGGCGCGCCGTATCCGACAAAAATCACAGGGGACGCGGGCGCCGCGCTAAGCCCGGGACGGACCAGCGGCGCCCTGAGGCCCGGCCTTGGCCAGCGGCGCCGCCTGCAGCGCCCAGAACAGGATGACGTAGAACAGGAAGGCGGGCCGCGGGTTGTCCAGCAAGCTGCCGACCAGGCCGTCGACCACGAAGGCGATGAGGGCACCGGCCAGCCCGATGGCGATCGGCGCATGCTGGCGCCGCGTCCGCACCACCCTGGCGATGGCGGTGACCAGCGCCAGGACGAACACCAGGAGGCCGAAGGCGCCGGTCTCGAAGAAGACCGCGACATAGAGGTTCTTCACATGCCACGGCAGGTGCTCGTAGTCGCTGATCTGCAGCCAGTGATCGCCGCCGGCGGCAAAGTCGCCGTTCTGCAGGAGATCGTGGCCGGCCGCGACCAGCCGGACGTCGGTGACGTCGATGACGGCCTGGTCGGAATCGTTGTGCAGGTTCAGGATGATGGGCCAGCCGAAGGGCACGTCGCGGCCGACCTTGCCGCTGTCGAGCGGCACCGTGTTCGCCGTCCACTGTCCGTTCGCCGGCTGGTTGGTCATGGCCGAGACGCAATCCGGGGTGCTGTCGTGCGCGCTGACCAGGATCCAGCGCGGGCACAGCTCGACATACAGGCGGGCCTTGGCATCGTGCGTGCGCGCCAGGAAGCTCAGCTCGTAGTGCGTATCCGGCTGCACCGCGACGCGCTGCGTCAGATTGAAGCCGCCGGTGCCGAGCGACACCCAGCTATGCGCTGCATCGCGCCCGTAGCGGTAGCCACCGTTCGTCTCCGGGCCCTGGCCGTGGCGGAAATAGAGGCGCGGAAAGCTGCCGAGGCCCATGCCGAAGGCATAGTCGGTCACCTCCGGCCCCATCAGCAGCAGCGCGTCGCGCCAGTGATCCCAGCGGATCTGCGAATCGCCGCTGACGGTCGAAAATCGCTCCACCATGCGATAGCCGCCGGTCGCCGGAATGACGACGAGGCTGACCACGGCCAGCAGGACGAGCGTGATCGCCGCGCCGATCCGGCGCTCGGCCGGAATCAGGCCGCCGCCGAGCAAGGCGGCGCCGACGGTCGCCGCGGCGCTGCACGGCACCGCCCAGGCCACGGCCAGCCAGGCGTCCATGCCGCCATAGCGGGCATAGGCGAAGGTGTGCCAGAAGCCATAGACCCCGGCCAGCGCCAGGACCACGAGCCCGCCGGCCGCGAGCACCGGCGAGCGCAGGCCGAGAAAATGCGCAATGAGGATTCCCACCCCGCCGAGCGCCAGGCCGAGGATCAGGCCGTTGTAGCCGCCGTGCGTATAGGCGGTGACGAGCAGGAAGAGGCCCAGCAGGACGGCGACCGACGTGCGGGCCAGGGCGAAGCGGCCGCGCAGGATGCTGCGCCGCTGGCCGAGCAGGCCGAGGAAGAAGACCGCGAGCAAGCCGCAGGCATAGGCCGCATAGAGGCCGCGCGAGAAGGTCGCCACCGCCGCATAGGTGCCGAAGCCGAGGCCGAACAGGCATATCAGGCGCGGCAGCGGCCGGCGCAGCAGGAGCGCGCCGGCGGCGGCGATCGGCGGGGCGAGCGACATGTAGGTATCGACGGCCTCGCCGCCCGTGTGCAGTTCGGAGAAGGCCGCCGTCGCCCGGTAGAGCGTGGTGAAATCGAGCAGCGCGCCCATGATGGCATAGCGGCCGGCATAGAGGCCGTGTTGCGCGATCGCCAGGAAGACGCCGCGCTCCCACATCACGACGAGGCCGACCAGGATCAGGCCGGCCGAGATGCCGACCGCGAACAGGGTGGCGGTCTTTGCCGCATCGACGGCGAGGCGCCATTGCAGGGCGCTCAGCAGCAAGAGCGCCCAGGCGATGCTCTTGCTCACGCGGAAGGCGTTGTAGTGGCTGAGATAGGAGCCGAGCTGGTTCACGTCCGGCGATGGCAGTGGGGTGGCGCCGATCCACAGGCCGACCAGGTAGGACAAGACCAGCAGGATGACGATGGTGCCGCCATTGCCGCGCAGGCGCGGAAAGCGAAAGCCGGCGGGCGCCCGCAGATAGTGGGCGGCGGCGGTGGCGACCATCAGCAGGTCGAATTCGGTGACGTAGAGCCGGCCGCTCCACAGCGTCAGGTCGAAGACCGGAAGCAAGGTCGGCACGAAGAAGAGCCAGGCGCTCGGGATGGCGACCTGCACGATGAAGCAGATGGCCAGCGCCGCCGCGACATAGGCACGCGCGACCGGCAATTCATAGGTGAAATAGGCGACGACGGCGAGCAGGAAGACGGCAACCGCCCGGCTCGCCACGGCGCCGAACAGGCTCGCCGGCGACAGCGCGCGCGATGGCGCCGGCGCGTCATAGGGCGGACTCTGCGTTGCGTTCACCGGCTTCCCCCGCTTCGACCTGTCGGCCCGCTCGCACCGCGATCCGCGGTTGGCGAATCGCGCGGCTAGAGTAGACTTGCCCGGCCGATCCGGGCAACGCCGCCCCCCGGGCGGCGGACGCGCGGCGAGCTTAGGCGCGAGTTGGTTTACAAGGCATGACACCGGCTTTGCCGGCCCGCCGCGGCGGCGTTGCCAGCCGGCCGTGACCGCCGCTAATATGCCTAACTCATGGAATCGACGAGACAAATCCAGGTCCACGATATTGCCGCCGGGCCGGTTGTCAGGGAACGCGGGCATGGAAACGGCGCAGATCTACGCAAGGCTCACGCAGGTGTTCCATGACGTGTTTCAGGACGACAGCCTGGTTCCGGCGCCAGACATGACCGCTGATGACGTGGAAGACTGGGACAGCATGAGCCACATTCGCCTGGTGATCTCGGTGGAACGCGCCTTCGCGGTGAAGTTCTCCGCCGCGGACATCGGCATGCTGCGCAACGTCGGCGACCTCGTCGACCTGATCCGCGCCAAACTATGACGGTGCTCGCCGCCGTCGCGCGGGATATCGGCCTGAGGTTCCATCATTTCGGCCTGGCCGTGCGCGAACCCGCGAGCGCCTTCCGCTATCTCGCCGTGCTCGGTTATCGCGAAGGGGCGGCCGCGTTCGATCCGCTGCAGCGGGTCAACGTCGCCATGCGGCATCATGCGGACATGCCGGACGTGGAAGTGATCTGGCCCGGCGCCGGCCCCTCGCCCATCGACAACATGCTGCGGCGCGACGGCGCCCTGATCTATCACCTCTGCTACGTGGCGGCCGATGCCGAGCGCGCGCTCGCCGGCCTCGCCGCGGCCGGCCTCGACGTGCTGACGATCGGCGTGGCGCAGCCGGCCGTGCTGTTCGGCGGGCGGCAGGTGTCGTTTCACAGCATCGACCAGGTCTGCCTGATCGAACTCATTCACGGCGACGTGCCGCCCGGCGAACGCACAAGCCGATGACCGCGAGCCCCCGCACGAATCCGACCAATCGGACGCCGCGCCGATGAGCGCCGCGCTCTATGCCGAGCTGGCATGGCTGCCGCCGGCGCCGGCCGACTTTGCCGCCCGCTGCCGCGCCGCGCTCGACGGCGAGGACGGCGTCGGCTCACGCCTGCAGGCCATCGCCAGCCATGCGCTTGACGAGAACCAGCTCAACCGGCTGGCCGCCGCCATCGGGCGCGCGCGCCGCGAGGGCCGCTCGCTGGCGCCGCTCACGCCCTTCACCCTCGGCATCGTCGGCAACGCCACCACGAGCTTTCTCGTGCCCGTGCTGACCGCCACGGCCGCCCGCCACGGCCTCGCGCTCGCATGCATCGCCGCCGGCCACGACCAGGCCGTCCAGGATGCGCTCGCCGCGGACTCGCCCCTCAACAGGGCACGTCCCGATGCGGTGCTGCTCGCCCTCGACCATCGCGGGCTGGCGCTCCGGGCCTCGCCCGGCGATGCCCGGGCGGCGGAAGATATCGTCGCGGCGGCGCTCGCCCGTCTCGACACGATCCGCGCCGGCATCAGGACGAACGGCAAGGCGGTCGCCATCCTGCAAACCGTTCCCCGGCCGGCGGAGACCCTGTTCGGCAGCCTCGATGCCGCGCTCCCCGGCAGCCTGCGCCGTGTCGTCGATGCGACCAACCGGCGCATTGCCGAAGGCGTCGCCGGCAGCGAGGACCTGTTGTTCGACGTGGCGGGACTGGCCGAGACCGTGGGGCTCGCGGCCTGGCACGACCACCGGCTTTGGAACATGGCGAAACTGCCGTTTTCCAGCACCTACCTGCCGCTCTATGCCGAGCACGCCTGCCGCATCCTCGCGGCGCTCCGCGGCAAGAGCCGGCGCTGCCTGATCCTCGACCTGGACGACACGCTCTGGGGCGGCGTCATCGGCGACGACGGGCTGGAGGGCATCGTCATCGGCCCGGGCGACGCCACCGGCGAGGCGCATCGCTCGCTGCAACAGACCGCGCTGGCACTGCGCGAGCGCGGCATCGTGCTGGCGGTTTCCTCGAAGAACGCCGACGACATCGCGCGCCAGCCGTTCCGCGAGCATCCCGACATGCTGTTGCGCGAGGAGCATTTCGCGGTGTTCCAGGCGAACTGGCAGGACAAGGCCAGCAACATCCGCGCCATCGCCGCGGAACTCTCGCTCGGCCTGGACGCCATGGTGCTGCTCGACGACAATCCGGCCGAGCGGGCGCTGGTGCGCCGCCTGCTGCCGGCGGTAGCGGTTCCCGAGCTGCCCGCCGATCCCGCGCTCTTCGCCCGCACCTTGCTCGCCGCCGGCTATTTCGAGAGCCTTGTCCTCTCAGCCGAGGACAGGAACCGTGCCGCCTTCTACCGGGAGAACGCACGCCGGGCGCGGCTGCAGCAAGAATCCGGCGACGTCGCTTCCTATCTCGCCTCACTCGACATGGTGCTGACGCTGCAGCCGTTCGATGCCGCGGGCCGCGCGCGCATCGCGCAATTGATCGGCAAGTCGAACCAGTTCAATTTGACCACCCGGCGCTACACCGAAGCCGAAGTGGCCGAGGCCGAGCGCGATCCCGCCTGCTTCACCTTGCAGGCGCGGCTGTCGGATCGCTTCGGCGACAACGGCATGATCGCCGTGCTCATCTGCCGGCCGGTCGGGCGCGACTGGCAGGTCGATACCTGGCTGATGAGCTGCCGCGTGCTGGGCCGCCGGGTGGAGAACGCGATGCTGCAGGAAATTCTCGCGCATGCCCGCCGCGCCGGCGTCGAGAACATCATCGGCGTCTATTGCCCGAGTGCGCGGAAC
>DATKQA010000415.1:0-3066 GCA_035523835.1 Candidatus Sulfotelmatobacter sp. | reverse complement strand
GAGCAGTACATCCTCGAAACATCCGGCCTCACCAAGGAATTCAAAGGTTTTGTAGCGGTTCGCTCGGTTTCGCTGCAGGTGCGCCGCCACACCATCCACGCCCTGATCGGCCCGAACGGCGCCGGCAAGACCACGGTCTTCAACCTGCTCACCAAGTTCCTGACGCCGACGGCTGGCGCGATCCGCTACAACGGCATCGACATCACCCGGGCGCATCCGGCGACGATCGCGCGGCGCGGCCTGGTGCGCTCGTTTCAGATCTCCGCCGTCTTCCCGCATCTCAGCGTGCGCGAGAACGTGCGCGTCGCGCTGCAGCGCAAGCTCGGCAATTCCTTCCATTTCTGGCGTTCGGAAAAATGCCTCGATGTGCTGAACGACCGGGCGATGGAGCTGATCGATTCCGTCGGCATCGGCGCCTTCGCCGAGCTGCCGGCGGTGGAACTGCCCTATGGCCGCAAGCGGGCGCTGGAAATCGCCACCACCTTGGCGCTGGAGCCCGAGATGCTGCTGCTCGACGAGCCGATGGCGGGCCTCGGTCACGAGGACATCGGCCGCATCAGCCAGCTCATCCGCAAGGTGGCGGAGAACCGCACCGTGCTGATGGTCGAGCACAACATGAGCGTGGTCGCCGACCTGTCGGACACCATCAGCGTGCTGCAGCGCGGCGAGGTCCTGGCGGAGGGGCCCTACGGCGAAGTATCGAAGAACCCGCAGGTCATCGAAGCCTACGTCGGTACCGGCCATGGCTGAAGCGGCAGAAGCCCAAGCCAACGGCGCGGCCCTGCTCGAGACGCGCGGGCTGCAGGCCTATTACGGCGAATCGCACATCCTGCACGGCGTCGATTTCCACGTCGGCCGCGGCGAGGTGGTGACATTGCTCGGCCGCAACGGCGCCGGCAAGACGACGACGCTCAAATCGATCATGGGCATGGTCGGGCGCCGCAGCGGTTCGGTGCGCTTCGAGGGCGCGGAAATCGTCGGCCTGAAATCGAACCAGGTGGCACGGCTCGGCATCGCCTACTGCCCGGAGGAGCGCGGCATCTTCGCCAGCCTGAACGTCGAGGAAAACCTGCTGCTGCCGCCGCAGGTGAAGCCCGGCGGCATGTCGGTGGACGAGATCTACCGCATCTTTCCCAATCTGGCCGAACGCCGCCGCAGCCAGGGCACCAAGCTGTCCGGCGGCGAGCAGCAGATGCTGGCCATCGGCCGCATCCTGCGCACCGGCGCGACGCTCCTCCTGCTCGACGAGCCGACCGAGGGCCTGGCGCCGGTGATCGTGCAGAAGATCGGCGAGGTGATCCGCGTGCTGAAAAGCCACGGCTTCACCATCCTGCTGGTCGAGCAGAATTTCCGCTTTGGCGCCACCGTGGCCGACCGGCACTATGTGATGGAGGACGGCAGGGTGGTGGATACGTTCCGCAATGACGAGCTCGAAAAGAACATGGACAAGCTGCACACCTATCTCGGCGTCTAACCGGGCTCCGCCGCGACGGTGATTTTCCAGAACCACAGGAGGGACATCATGAGGTTGAAACTCAGTCTGCTTGGGGCGGCCGCGCTCGCGCTGCTGGCCGGCACCGCCCAAGCCCAGGTGAAGATCGGCGTGCTCAACGACATGTCGAGCCTTTACGCTGACATCAGCGGCAAGGGCTCGGTGCTCGCCGCGCAGATGGCGGTCGAGGACTTCGGCGGCAAGGTGCTCGGCAAGCCGATCGAGATCATCTCCGGCGACCACCAGAACAAGCCCGATGTCGGCGCCAGCATCGCCCGCCAGTGGATCGATACCGAACATGTCACCACCATCGTCGACGTGCCGACCTCGTCGGTCGCCCTGGCGATACAGGCGGTGATGCTCGAGAAGAAGCACGTGTTCCTGATGTCCGGCCCGGCCTCGTCGGACCTGAGCGGCAAAAACTGCTCACCCTACGGCTTCCAATGGGTTTACGACACCTACACCCTGGCGCACGGCACCGGCGGCGCGCTCGTGAAGCAGGGCGGCAAGACCTGGTTCTTCCTGACCTCGGACTATGCCTTCGGCCACGCGCTCGAACGCGACACCGCCGCGGCGGTGACGGCGGCCGGCGGCAAGGTGCTCGGCGAGGTCGACCATCCGATGAACTCACAGGACTTCTCCTCGTTCCTGCTGCAGGCGCAGGCCTCCAAGGCGCAGGTCATCGGCCTGGCCAACGCGGGCGGCGACACCATCAACTCGATCAAGCAGGCGTCCGAGTTCGGCATCGTCTCCGGCGGCCAGCGGCTGGCCGGGCTCCTGGTGTTCATTTCCGACGTGCACGCGCTCGGCCTCAAGACCGCCCAGGGCCTGACCATCACCAGCGCCTGGTACTGGGACATGAACGACGAATCGCGCGCCTGGGCCAAGCGCTTCATGGCGAAGAGCGGCGGCAAGGCACCGACCTTCACCCAGGCCGGCGTCTATAGCGAGGTCTTGCACTACCTGAAGGCGGTGAAGGCCGCCGGCACCGTCGATGCCGACCCGGTGCTCGCCAAGATCCGCGCCCTGCCGGTAGACGACTTCATGGGCCACAACAAGCACGTGCGGCCCGACGGCCGGGTGGACCGCGACTTCCTGCTGCTGCAGGTGAAGAAGCCGGAGGAATCGAAGTACCCCTACGACTACTTCAAGATCCTCTCCACCATCCCGGCGAGCGAGGCGCTCGAGCCGCTGAGCCAGAGCACCTGCCCGCTGGTCAAGAAGAGCTGATCGGCACGCGCCCCGGCCGCCGCCCGATGAGCGCGGGCGGCGACGGGGCGGAACCGAACCGGGCTTTCGCGCGCGGAGGGAGCACTTGACGACGTTGTTCGGCGTGCCGATCCAGGCACTATTCGGCCAGCTTCTGCTCGGGCTGATCAACGGCTCGTTCTACGCCATGCTGAGCCTGGGCCTTGCTGTCATCTTCGGCATGCTCAACGTCATCAACTTCGCGCACGGCGCGCTGTTCATGATGGGCGCCTTCGTCGCCTACATCGCGCTGCATTATTTCGGCGTGCCCTACTGGGCCGCGCTCGTCATCTCGCCGCTTGTCGTCGGCGCCTTCGGCATCGTGC
>DATKQA010000414.1:0-4622 GCA_035523835.1 Candidatus Sulfotelmatobacter sp. | reverse complement strand
CACCGATCAGGAATTCTACCGCGTCGGCCACCTCATCGGCGCCGGCCAGGCGATGCAGGGGGCTGCGTCGCACCACCTGCTCGCGCTGCTCCGCGCTCAGGCCGCCGGTCATGGCGGTGTCGATGAAGCCGGGCGCGACCGCATTGACGGTGATGCCGGCCGGGCCGAGCTCGCGCGCCAGCGACCGGGTGAAGCCGATGAGCGAGGCCTTGGTGGCGCTGTAGGCCGCGAGGCCGCTGAAGCCGGTGAAGGCGACGATGGAGGCGACGTTGACGATACGGCCGCCGCCGCCTGCCAGCATGGCGCGCACCACGTACTTGCTGAGCATGAGCGGCGAGAGCGTGTTCAGCCGCACGAGTGTCTCCAGATCGCGGTCGCGCATGCTGGCTAGTACCCCGCTGGTGCCGCTCCCGGCATTGTTGACCAGGCCGTAGATCGGCCCGATCTCCTTGCGGATGCTTTTCACCAGACCGGCCAGGCCCGCGATGTCACCGAGGTCATGGGCGCGGAAATGGAGCACGCCGGCGCCCGGCGCTCGCGTCTCCCGGCAGGCCGCGGCAAGCGCCGGGCTCTCCCGGCGGGCGATGGCGACGACGCCATAGCCGGCGGCCCGGAGCCGGGTGGCGATGGCCAGGCCGAGGCCGCGGCTGCCGCCGGTGACGATGACGTTACGCATCGCCGCGGTTCAGCTTGCCGGAGGCGGCGACATCCAGCGCATCGACGAAGCGGATGCCAGCGGGAACCTTGTAGGGCGGCAGCGCCCGCCGGCAGCTTTCCAGCAGGGCTTCGCGCACGCTTTCGGCCCGGCGCGGCGCGTCGGCGCCCGGCGCGGCGGTCAATACCACCTCGGCGGCGACGAGCGCGCCGGTGATCGGACTGCGCCGCGCCTTGACCAGCGCCATCTGCACCTCGGGGTGGCTGTTGATGACCGCCTCGACCTCTTCCGGATGCACCTTCAGGCCGCCAACGTTGATCATGCCGTCGCGCCGGCCGATGAAATAGTAGCGCTCGCCCCGGCGCTCGACCATGTCGCCGGTATCGACGAAACCCTCCGCGTCGGCGAGCGCTTCGCCGCCGAGATAGCCGTACGACGTGCGGCTGGAGCGGAGCCGGAGCGAGCCGCCGGTGATGCGAATTTCAACTGCCTCGCCGATGCGCCCGACGATGCCGGCCGGAAAACCGGCGCGGCCGTCGTCAACCTCGAAGCCGACGCCGGCCTCGGTCGAGGCGAAGGCGTGCGCGACGCTTGCTTCGGGAAAGAAAGCGCGGAGCTGGTCGAGGATGGCCTGGTCGGCAATTTCGCCCGAAAGCCGCACGTAGCGCGGCTTGAGCTGGCGCAGGGCCGGGCTCATCAGCGCGCGGCGCCAGTGCGACGGCGTGCCGGAGATGTGCGTCACAGCGAAGGCACCGGCGCGGGCGAGAAAATCCGCCGTGCCCTCCGCCGGGTTCGACAGCACCAGCGAGCCGCCGCCAAGCAGCGCGCGGAAGAACATCTGCAGGCCGCCATAACGGCGAATATCGTAGAAAGTGCTCCAGACCGCAGCGCGGCCGAGGCCGCCGCCGGCCCGCGTTGGCCCGGCCAGGCTCGTCAGGCTGTGCCGTACCAGCTTCGGCACGCCCGTCGTGCCCGAGGTGAGTAGAATCCATTCGGTCGGATGGGCGTCGTCGCGCGCAATCGCCGCCGGCGCGATTGCCATGCGGCAGGTGACGAAGCAATCGACGGCGGGCAGCGCCGGATCGGGAACATCGCTGTCGGCCACCACGGCATCGATCGCGGCCGCGGTCATCAGCGTCGCGACATGCGCCGGCGGCACACCGGTCGGCAGCAGGACGATGCGCCGCGCCACGCCGTCGAGCTCGATCAGCGCCAGGGCCGCGGCAAGCTGATCGCGGGTTGCCAGCAGCACGGAACGGCCGCGCAGCGCCTCGCGCCCGGCGTCGAGGCTCGTGCCTCCGATCAGTTGCTCGAGCCGGACGCTCGCCGTGGCGCCCCGGAGATGGCGATCGCGGAGATCGCCGGCCGCGCTCAGCGCCTGCCAGAGCGAGCCGCCATCACCGGACGGCATTTTCGTAGCAGGCGATGAAATCGCCGACGGTTATGGGAAATTCGACATCGTCGCTGGCGCTGAAGGGGTCGATGCCCAGACTGTCCTCGAGCCGCGCGACGATGATGGCGAAGCAGAGCGAATCGAGGCCGGAATCGAGCAGCACCAGATCATCGGCAAGCGGCGCCAGTTTCTTCTTCTGCTCCTTCGCCACAGCGGCGAATTGCGCCAGGATCGTCGCCCGCACCGACATGCCGATTGGTCCCCCGAGAAGGCTCCGCCCGCGCGCCAGGCGCGCACGGGCACAGTCGAAGCCTAGAGCGGTCTCCTTGTCAATTTGTGAACGGCGGCGTCAGGCATCGGCGCAGGCCGCCGCGACGCGGCGGCGGAACAGGTCGGCTTCCGGCTGGTCCGGCATGGGCTCGCCACGCGCCAGCGCCGCCTGCACCGCTTCGGCGGCCTGCTTGTCGCGCGCCGCCAGGCCCGCCGCCGCCCTCGGCGCCAGGGGATCGGCGGTGAATACCAGGTCGATCAGGCGGGTACGCAGGAAGGTCCGCGGCACGATCTGGCGCACGAGGCGTAGCTCGCCGAGGTCGAGGACCAAGGCATTGGGCCAGATGAGCCCATGTCCCGCCCGCGCCAGCAGCACTTCCGCCAGCGCCTTCCAGTTGGCATCGACATCGGTCTGCACCGCGGCATGGAAGCGGCGCTGATCCGGCGCCAGCGCCGGCGGCGCGGCGGTGCCGCCCGGTTCCAGGCGGCTGAACAGCAAACCGGCCTGCTCCTTGAGATCGATGGGTTGGAGCCCGATCTGCCGCATCGGTTCCGGCGGCGGGTACTTGTCCGGCGTCCGGATCAGCGCGCCCTGGAGATCGTAGGTCCAGCCGTGATAGCGGCAGCGCAGTTCGGTGCATCGTCCGGCCGGTTGCTCGACCAGCGGCATCTGCTGGTGGCGGCAGACGTTGCGAAAGCCGCGCACCGTCCCGTCCTCGCCACGCAGGGCGATGATCGGCCAGCCGCCGAGCGCATGGCTGATGAAGGCGCCCGGCGCGGCGAGCTGGCCCGCGGCGCCGAAACAGAGCCATTCCCGGGCGAATAGGTTTCGTTTCTCGCGCTGGAAATAGTCAGCTTCGGCATAGGCTGCGGGCGGAAGGCGTGGCATCGGTGATCGCTTTGCTGTAGTTTTATCGTATACGAAACTCTCTGAATGTAAACAGAAAGCCGTTGACTAGGATAATTTCGTATACGATAATGATAAATAATATCCGACCACAAGGAGGAGAAAATGGCCAAGAGCCCGTTCCGCCAGGCATTGGACGAGGCGATCGCCGCCCGGCATTCCAGCGTGCATCCCTGGAGCGAGGCCTGGGTCGGCGGCGGGCTCAACAGGGCGCTGCTCGGCGAATGGACCAAGCAGCATTATCACTATGTCAGCCATTTCTCCGAATGGCTCGGCAGCGTCTATGGCAACTGCCCGCACGAGGAAGTGCGCGACTTCTTGCTCGAGAACATCACCGAGGAGGAGGGCATCACCGGCCAGAGCGGTTTTCCGGCCGTCCGCCACACCAAGCTGCTGCTCGATTTCGGCGAGACCTGCGGCAAGAGCCGCCAGGAGATTCTCGATGCCCAGGTGAACGGCGAACTGCTGCCGGAGACGCTGGGCTTGCAAGCCTGGTGCGCCAATCAGGCGCACAAGCCCTTTGTCGAGGCGCTGGCCGGCCTGCTGGTCGGCCTGGAATCGCAGGTGCCGAAGATCTACAGCAAGACCACGCCGCCGCTGCTGGAGAAATACGGCTTCACCGAGGAGGAGGTGGTGTTTTTCCGCCTGCACATCGTCGCCGACGCCGAGCACGGCGAGCGCGGCTTCGAGATCGTCGAACGCTATGCCACGACGGCGGAGCAGCAGGCCGTCTGCCTGCGGCTGGTCAAGGAGGCGACCTTGATGCGGCGGCTCTATCTCGACGGCCTCTACAACAAGTATCTCGCCCGCCCGGCGGCGCGCGTCGCCGCCTGAGGGCAGCCCGTGATCACCTACCGGACCTTCTCGCTCGCCGAGGCCAATCTCATGCTCGACGCGGCGCAGAAGAAGGCGGAGGAGCTTGGCGTGCCGCAGGTGCTGTGCGTTGCCGACGCCGCCGGCTATCCGATCGCGCTGCGCCGGCTCGACGGCGGCAAGGTGACCAGCGTGCAGATCGCCATGAACAAGGCCTTCACCGCCGCCGGCCATCGCAAGCCGACCCACGCCTACAAGAACGCCTATCCCGGCGAGGAGGCCTTCGGCATCTTCACCCAGCACGAAGGCCGCTTCACCGTCTTCGTCGGCGGTTTTCCCGTCGTCGTCGACGGCCAGGTGGTTGGTGCGATCGCCGCCTCGGGCGGCAACGGCGAGCAGGACACGGCGGTCTGCAATGCCGGCATCGAAGCCTTCATGAAGCATTTCGGCCGGTGAGCGGACAGCCCCTGCAGGAGGCGGCCGGCGCCCCGGGCCGCCGGCGGGCGCCGCTCGGCCAGGCCGCGGCCGAGGAACTGCTCGATTCGCGCTTTCCCGGCCTCACGCCGCGAGTGCGGGCGCGGGTG
>DATKQA010000413.1:0-5128 GCA_035523835.1 Candidatus Sulfotelmatobacter sp. | reverse complement strand
CAGGTAGATGCCGCCGGCGACCAGCAGCGAGGCCAGGAGCAGCGCCGGCGTGATCGGCTCGCGCAGCACGAGGCCGCCGAGCGCCACGCCGAAGATCGGCGTCAGCAGCGAGAAGGCCGACAAGGTCGAGGCCGGGTAGCGGGTCATGAACACGAACCAGATCAGGTAGCTCATGAAGGAGATCACCACGATCTGGAAGGCAAGCAGGCCGAGCACCAGCGGCGTCGCCGCGGTGATGCCGCGCTCGCCGGCAGCCAGCGACAGCACCGGCAGCAGCACGGCCGAGACGGCGAGCTGGTAGAACAGGGTCTTGCTCGGGCTGATCTGCGCCAGCCGGCTCGCCTTGACCACGACCGTGGTGGCGCCCCAGAAGACCGCGGCGATGAAGGCCAGGATGTCGCCGAAGAACTCGCGCCCGTTCGGCACCGCGAAAGCGTCGCCGAAGGCGATGGCGACGCCGGCGAAAGCGGCCAGGAGGCCCAGCACCTGCAGGCGGCGGAGCCTTTCGCCGGGCACGAAGAAATGCGCGCCGATGGCGACCACGAACGGCGCCATGTAGAGGAACAGCACGCTGCGCGAGGCGCCGGCGAAGACCAGCCCCCAGTAGAGGAAGATGAACTCGCCGGCAAACATCACGCCGACGACCAGGCCGATGAACAAGGTGCCGTCGCGCCGGAAGAGCGGCGTGCCGCGCCAGGCCGACCAGAGCCAGACCAGCGCCAGCGAGCCGATCGAGCGCAGCCCCGCCTGCAGCAGCGGCGAGATGCCGCCATTGCCGATCTTGATGGCGACCTGGTTGAAGCCCCAGAAGACGCAGAGCAGGACCATGACCGCAACCGCCCAGAGCGGGAGCCGCGCACTTTGACCGGACATGCCTGAAAATCCCGACTGGCGCCGGCGCTCAGCCGCGCTCGACGCGAACCTCGCCCTTCTCGTTGTCGACCACCACGTAGTTCTCGTAGTAGGTCACCGTCGGCCTGGCGCCGAATTGCGCCGTCATGCGCGCCTCCCATTCCGGCGTGTACCAAGCCTTGGCCGCAACCAGCGAGGACCAGAGATAGACCCCGCCGCCGCCGGCGTCGCCGTTCAGGTAGTATTTTCGCAGCAGCCCCTTGTCGGCGAGGCCGCTGTAGGTCGGCGCCGTCTTCTCGGCGGCGGCGATGGCGGCTTCGCGGCTGCGCCGCGGCAGCGGGATCTGCACCACAGCGACGATCATGCCCGGCCTCCCCTCGCGCCGCCGCGCCTATCGCCGCCGCGCATCGAGCCAGCCCAGCATGATGCGGTTGAAGGCCTCCGGCTGCTCCACGTTCGGCATGTGCCGCGCCGCGGCGATCCCCTCGTAGCGGGCGCCGGGCACGAGCGCCGCAATGCGCCGGTTCTCGCTCGGCGGCGTGCCGGGATCCTCGTCGCCGCAGACCACCAGGGTCGGCACAGGCAACTTCGGCAGATCGGCGACGAAATCGAAATTCTGGATCGCCGCGGCACAGCCGATGAAGCCGGCCGGCGTGGTGCCGACGATCGTGTCGTGAATCTGCCGCCAGCGCGCCGGATGCTTCGCCTTGAAGGCGGCGGTGAACCAGCGCTCCATGGTGCTCTCGGCGAGCGGCGCCAGCGAATTGGCTTTCTGCACCGCCGCCGTGCGCTCGTCCCAGGCGGCCTTGGCCGCGCGCGGCGAAGCCGGCAGCGTGTCGCACAGCATCATCGACGTGAGCTTGCCGCCGTGCCGGATGGCGAAGGCCTGGCCGAGCATGCCGCCGATGGACAGGCCGATATAGTGCACGGCGGCGATGCCGAGCGCATCGAGCGCCGCGGCGACGTCGCCGGCAAGCTCGGCCATCGTGTAGCTGCCCGGCACCGCCTCGCTGCCGCCGTGGCCGCGCATGTCGAGCCGCAACACGCGGAAGCCGGCGGCCAGGAGCGGCGGCATCTGCTCGGCCCACATGCCGCTGTCGGAGGAAAGCGAATGGGTGAAGCAGACCACCGGCGCCGC
Organism: Candidatus Sulfotelmatobacter sp.; assembly: GCA_035523835.1. Lineage (GTDB taxonomy): Bacteria > Pseudomonadota > Alphaproteobacteria > Ferrovibrionales > Ferrovibrionaceae > DASQHM01. The sequence goes on along the minus strand of DATKQA010000413.1, from coordinate 3,138 downwards.
CTCCGGCCCGTTCAGGTCGTAATAGACGCGGCGTCCGGCGAGCGACAGCAGCATGGGCGGTTCCTCCACGGTTCTGGCACGGTTCTGGCGACCTGCGCCGGGAGGGTAATGCATTCGCCGCCGGCAATCGAGCCGCCCGGCGAATGGGCAACATGTCATTTGAGCATGGCCGCGCCGCTGATTGCGAATTGACGCCGCCGCTCAGCTTCGCCGCGCCGCCAACACCCGCTCGACGAAAGCATCAGCCGAGCCGAGATAATTCAGCGGATCGAACAGCCGGTCGAGCGCCGCGCCCGGAAGTTCGGCGCTCACCACGGGATCGGCGGCGAGAATGTCGCGCAGATGCCGGCCCTCGGCCACCGCGCGGCGGCAGGCCGCCTCGATCCGCTGATGTGCCGCCTGGCGGCCGAGCCTGGCGCCGAGCGCCATGGTTACCGCCTCGGCCAGCATCAGGCCGCGGGTGGCATCGATATTGGCCCGCATGCGCGCCGCATCGACCTCCAGCCCGGCCATGGTTTCGCGCATCTGCGCCAGCGCGCCGCCGGCGAGTACGACAAGTTCGGGCAGAGCGGTCCATTCCGCCGGCCAGTTGCCGAGGCCGCGCTCGTGCTCCTGCACCATGGCGGCGAGCATGGTGGCGACCAGGCCCGGGGCGCGCGTCGCCGCCGCCAGCACGGCGGCAGAGGCCACCGGATTGCGCTTGTGCGGCATGGTGGAGGAGCCGCCGCGCCCTTCCGCCGCCGGCTCGAAAACCTCGCCGACATCGGTCTGCATGAGCAGCGAGAGGTCGCGCGCCATCTTGCCGAGCGTGCCGGTCAAGGCGCCGAGCAGCCCGGCGAATTCCGCCAGGCGGTCACGCTCGCTGTGCCAGGGCAGCGCCGGCAGCGCCAGGTCGAGTTCGGCGGCCAGCGCCGTCGCCACCGCCAGGCCCTGGTCGCCGAGCGCGGCAAGCGTGCCGGCCGCGCCGCCGAATTGCAGCACCAGGAGATGCGGCTTCATCGCCGCGAGCCGGGCCCGATACCGCTCGACGGCATCGAGCCAGCCGGCGGCCTTGAGGCCGAAGGTGATGGGCAGCGCGTGCTGCAGCCAGGTGCGGCCCGGCATGGGCGTCGCCTTGTGCCGCGCGGCCAGCCCGGCGAGCGCATCGGCAAGCTCGGCCAGATCCGCGTCGAGCGGCGCCAGGGCCTGACGCAGTTGCAGCACCAGGCCGGTATCCATCGCGTCCTGGCTGGTGGCGCCCCAGTGCACGAAGCCCGACGCCGTCCGGTCCGCGGCGGCAACCAGCGCGGTGAGCTCTTTGACCAGGGGGATCGCCGGATTGCCGCCGGCGGCGGCGCTCTCGGCCAGCGCGGCGACGTCGAACAGTTCGGCACGGCAGTGCGCGGCGATGGCCGGCGCCGCTGCGGCCGGAATGACGCCGGTCCTGGCTTCGGCGGCGGCAAGCGCCGCTTCGAAATCGAGCATGCCCTGCAGCCGGCCGCGATCGGAAAAGATGGCGGCGAGATCGGGCGAACCGAACAGGCGATCCAGCAAGCCCGCGGCCATGCTCAGCAATCGAAGAACACGGTTTCGCCTTCGCCCTGCAGGATCACGTCCCACCGGTAGTCGCCACCGCCGGGTGGGCGCCGGGCGATCAGCGTGTCGCGCCGCGCATCTTCCACCAGCGCCAGCACGGGATCGGCGGCATTGCCGGGCGAATCGGAAAAATAGATGCGCGTATAGAGATGGCGCAGCAGGCCGCGCATGAACAGCGCGACCAGAATGTGCGGCGCCTGCAGCGTGTTGCCGCGCCCCGGCACCGGCCCCGGCTTGATGGTGGTGAAGCGGAACTTGCCGGCGGCATCGGTCGGGATGCGGCCGAAGCCGCTGAAGCCGGGATCGAGCGGCTTCTCCTGCGTATCGTCGGGATGGGCGTATTTGCCCTGGGCGTTGGCCTGCCAGATATCGAGCATGGCATCGGGCACCGGCTGGCGGTCGCCGTCGAGCACCGAGCCGGCGATGGTGATGCGTTCGCCGGCGGTCGTCTTCAGCGTCAGGTCGGTGGTGTTCAGATCGCTCAAGCCGAGGCGGAGGAACGGGCCGACGGTCTGCGACGGCGTGACGATGCCGGGCACGTCAAGCCTCCATCGGCGTCGCGTTGCGCCCGCGCAGCACGATGTCGAAGCGATAGCCGAGGGCGAATTCCGGCTCGGTCGAAGCGAAATCGAAGCTCGAGACCATGCGCTCGCGCGCCGCCGCGTCCTCGACGCAGTTGTAGATCGGATCGAACGGCAGAAGCGGATCGCCGGGGAAATACATCTGCGTCACCAGGCGGGTCAGGAAGCTCGGCCCGAACAGCGAAAAATGGATATGCGCCGGCCGCCAGGCATTGGGATGGTTGCGCCACGGATAGGCGGCGGGCTTGATGGTGATGAAGCGATAGGCGCCGTTCGCGTCGGTCACGGTGCGCCCGACGCCGGTGAAATTCGGATCGAGCGGCGCATCGTGCTGGTCGACCTCGTGGTGATAGCGGCCGCTCGCATTGCACTGCCAGATCTCGACCAGGCTGTGCGGCACCGGCTTGTCGTCCTGGTCCAGCACGCGGCCGCTCAGGATGATGCGCTCGCCGAGCGGTTCGCCCTTGTGCTGGCGCGTGAGGTCGGCGCTGAGCGGACCGGCGCTGTCGCCGGGGAAGAGCGGCCCGGTGATCTCGGTCAAGGTGTGCGGCAGGCGGACCGGCGGCTGCGTCGGCGCACGCTTCTCGGTCGAGCGATAGGGTGCGTGCGCATAGATGGGCTGGGTTCCGGGCGCCGGGCGCCGATAACCGATGGGATCAGCCATGTTCCTCTCCTTCGCCGCCTTGGTTCCCTGCGGTCAAACCGGCTCAGGTGGTGAGCGCCAGCTTGCCGAAATGCTTGTTGGAGCGCATGTAGTCCATCGCTTCGCGCACCGCATCGAGCGGGAAGCTGCGATCGACCACCGGCAGGAACTGATGCCTGGCCATGGCGCCGAGGCAGTCGTCGGCGAAACGCCGCACCACCGCGATCCGTTCCTCCGCCGTGCGGGTGCGGAAGGTGACGCCGATCAGCTTGATGCGCTTGCGCGCCAGCTCGTCGAGATCGAGCTCGTCGGTATTGCCGCCGAGGCGGCCGACGCTGA
>DATKQA010000412.1:0-19689 GCA_035523835.1 Candidatus Sulfotelmatobacter sp. | reverse complement strand
CTGGCTTGCCTTTGCGCCTTCGCCCTGGTGCCCTGGCTCGGCGAAGACTTCTTTCCCAATACCGACAACGGCCAGATGATCCTGCATCTGCGGGCCAAGTCCGGAACCCGGATCGAGGAGACGGCGGCTCTGGTCGACCGTGTCGAAAATTTCGTGCGCGGCGAAATTCCCAGGGACGAGCAGGACGGCCTGCTCGACGACATCGGCCTGCCATACAGCACCATCAACTTCATGCATTCGACCTCCGGCCTGATCGGCGCCGGGGACGCCGATATCATCATCGCGCTGAAGCCGGAGCATCATCCGACTGCCGACTACGTCCGCAAGCTGCGCGCCGACTTGCCGCGAACCTTCCCGGGCGTCACCTTCTATTTCCTGCCGGCGGATATCGTCAGCCAGATCCTCAACTTCGGTATTCCGGCGCCGGTCGACATCCAGATCGACGGCGCCAACCTCGATGGCAATCGGCAGGTCGCCAACCAGATACTCAACGAGGTCCGCCACGTGCCGGGCATCGTCGATGCGCGCATCCAGCAGGCCTTCGACTACCCGAGCTTCGACGTAGCGGTGGACCGCACCAAGGCGGCGCAGAGCGGCCTCTCCGAGCGCGACGTCGCCAACAGCGTGCTGAACATCCTGAGCGGCAGCGCGCAAACCACGCCCATGTTCTTTCTGAACTGGCAGAACGGTGTGAACTACAACCTCACCGCCATGGCGCCGCAATACGACATTCAATCCCTGCAGGACCTGCAGAACATCCCGGTCAGCGCCGTCGGCGGCAAATCCGACCGCATCCTCGGCGACCTCGCCAGCATCAAACGGTCGAGCGAGATGCAGGTGATCTCGCACTATGACATCCGTCGTGTCATCGACATCTATGCCTCGGTGCAGGATCGCGACCTCGGCGCGGTGGGAGCAGACATCACCCGCATCGTCGATGCGAACCGCAAGTTCCTGCCGCGCGGCAGCTTCGTGACCGTCCGCGGCCAGGTCGAGACGATGCACACCTCCTACGTCAATCTCCTTGGCGGCCTCGCCTTCTCCATCGTGCTCGTATACCTGCTGATCGTGGTGAACTTCCAATCCTGGCTCGACCCGTTTATCATCATCACGGCGCTTCCGGCGGCGCTCGCGGGGATTGTGCTGTTTCTCTTCTTCACCCATACGACCTTGAGCGTTCCGGCGCTGATGGGCGCGATCATGTGCATGGGCGTCGCCACGGCGAACAGCATTCTCGTGGTGTCCTTTGCGCGCGATCAGCTTGCCGTGCACGGCGATTCGGTGAAAGCCGCGATCGAGGCCGGCTATACCCGATTGCGTCCGGTTCTCATGACCGCGCTGGCCATGATCATGGGCATGATCCCCATGGCGCTCGGCCTCGGCGAGGGCGGCGAGGAAAACGCGCCGCTCGGGCGCGCGGTGATCGGCGGCCTGATGGTGGCGACGGTGGCGACGCTGGTGTTCGTGCCGGCGGTGTTCAGCCTGCTGCATCGGCGCAGCCGGGGCGGCGAACCGGCGTGACCAACCCGACCGAAGGCATCGCTGGCGGAGCAGGACGATGACGCCCATGCATGATGATGGAACGAAAGACATCCCCGCCCGCGACGGCCCGCCGGACGGTTTGCCGCGCGGCGGTTCGCGGCTCGGCCTCGTCCTCCTGTTGCTTGCCGCGGTGATTCTCGGCGTCGGCATCTATGTCGGCATCCGCGGGCGGGGCGATGCCGAAGTGAATCTGGCGCGCAAAACCGAGGAAGCCGCCGTGCCGACGGTAAACGTGGTGCATCCGGAAGCCGGGGCTCCGAATGAGCAGATCACGCTTCCGGGCAATACCCAGGCGATCACCGACACGCCGATCTATGCCCGCACCAGCGGCTATCTCAAGAAGTGGTTCTTCGACATCGGGGCCCACGTCAAGAAGGGCGACCTGCTGGCCGAGATCGACACCCCGGAAGTGGACGAACAGTTGCGCCAGGCGCGCGCCGACCTCTCGACCGCGCAGGCCAACCTGCGCCTCGCCGAGATCACCGCCAAGCGGAACGAGGAACTGCTGAAGAACCGCGCCATCGCCACGCAGGATCGCGACAACGCCGTCGGCGCCTACGCCGCCGATCAGGCCATCGTCGCCTCCAAGCAGGCCGATGTAGCGCGGCTCGAGCGGCTGCAATCCTACGAGAAGGTCTATGCGCCCTTCGACGGCATCATCACGGCGCGCAACACCGACGTCGGCGCGCTGATCGATGCCGGTGCCGCTTCGGCGGCGCGCGAATTGTTCCATCTGTCGGCGATCGACAGGATCCGGGTCTTCGTCGCGGTGCCCGAAATCTACTCGCGTGCTGCCCATGTCGGCGCCCAGGCCAATGTGACTCTGGATGAATTTCCCGGCGAATCCTTCTCCGGCACGCTGGTGCGCACCGCCAATGCCATCGACCCTTCGTCGCGAACCCTGCTGGTCGAAGTCGATGTCGACAATGCCGACGGCCGGCTGCTGCCCGGCGCCTATGCCTTCGTGCATCTGAGCCTGGCGAAGGACAGCCGCGCCGTCTCGGTGACTGTGCCGGCGAATACCCTGATCTTCCGCAAGGAGGGTCCGCGCGTCGCCGTGGTCCGGAACGGGGCCGCGCAGCTCGTGCCGATCACCATCGGCCGCGACTATGGCACCAGGATCGAGGTGGTTTCCGGCCTGCAGCCGAGCGATGCGGTGATCCTCGACCCCTCGGACTCGCTGGTCGCAGGCACGCCGGTCAGGGTCGCCAATCCGACGCTCATGGGATCGACGCGGTGAGTTTGCGCGGCCGTCTCCTCGCGGTGGTCGCGGCGGGTTTGGCGGTCGCCTGCACGGTCGGCCCCGACTACGTCAAGCCGAGCACGCTGGAAACCCCGGCCTACAAGGAGCCGCCGCCGGATTCCTTTACCGCCGCCGGTGTCTGGAAGCGTGCGCAGCCGTCGGATCGCCTGCTGCGAAGCAAATGGTGGGAGGTGTTCGGCGATCCCGAACTCAATGCCTTGGAAGAACAGGTTTCGGTCGCGAACCAGAATCTGAAGATCGCGGCGGCGCGCTTTCGCCAGGCGCGCGCGTTGGTCGGCTTCAGCCGTGCCGCCGAATTCCCCACCATCGGCGTCTCGCCGCAGATCGATTCCCTGAAGGAATCGCTCAACAAGCCCTACGTCACGGCGACGCATACCACGGGCGATTTCGTTCTGCCCCTTGATGCCTCCTATGAGGTCGATTTATGGGGCCGGGTGGCCCGAACGGTGAATGCAGCCGGCGAGGAGGCGCAGGCCACTGCCGCCGATCTGGAGACGGCGAGCCTCAGCCTGCACGCCGAGCTGGCGATCGACTATTTCGATCTGCGAAGCGCCGATTCGCTGGCGAAGCTGCTGAACGATTCGGTGAAATACTATGCCGACGCGCTGCAGCTCACGGAGAACCGCGCCGAGGGAGGCGCCGCGCCGGAATCGGATGTGGCACAGGCCAAGACACTGCTCGATACCACCCGCGTGCAGGCGACAGACATAACCGTGCAGCGGGCGCAATTCGAGCATGCGATCGCCGTCCTGATCGGCAAGCCGCCGGCCGCTTTCGGCCTGCCGGCTTCGCCGCTGGCGCTGCGTCAGCCTTTCGTGCCGGTCGGCATCCCCTCGGAACTCCTGCAACGGCGGCCGGACATCGCCGCCGCGGAACGGCGCGTGGCCGAGGCGAACGAGCAGATCGGCATCGCCGAGGCGGCCTATTACCCCTCGCTCTATCTGAACGGCTCGATCGGCTTCGAAGGCACCACGGTCGCCAACTGGTTCAACTGGCCAAGCCTCTTCTGGGCCGTCGGCGCCACCATGAGCGAAACCCTGTTCGACGGCGGCAGGCGCAATGCCACCTCGAAGGCGGCGCTGGCAGCCTATGACGCGACGGTCGCGGCCTATCGCCAGACGACGCTCGCCGCCTTCCAGGAAGTCGAGGACAATCTGGCAGCGCTCCGCATCCTGGAGCAGGAGGCGCAGCAGCAGGCGGCGGCGGTGGCCTCGGCCAAGCGCTCGCTCGAGTTGTCGAACAGCCGCTATGTCGGCGGGCGGGACACGTACTTGCAGGTCATCGTCGCGGAAACCGTCGCACTCTCGAACGAGATCAACGAAACCCAGATCCTGCGCCGGCGCATGGAGGCGAGCGTACTGCTGATCAAGGCCCTGGGCGGCGGCTGGGATACGGCGGACTTGCCGAAGCTCGAGGATTTGAAGCGAGCCGGCGATCACGACGACAAGAAGTAAGACCGCTGGCCGAGGCTTTCAGCCCGGTCTTGGTGAGGGCCTTCCAATCCGAGCCAGCCCGCCCGTTTGGCGCTAGAATGGTCGGCAAGGCGGCGGGAATTTGCCGCCGGGGAAGCAGCAGGACGCGCCGCGGCAGGGAGGGAGCGCCATGAACGTCCAACACAACGTTATCGACCCCAATTCCGGCTGCTGGCCGGAGAATTCCGTCGCGCGCGTGCCTTATTGGGTCTACCAGGACCGGGCGAACTACGAGCGCGAGCTGAAGCGCCTGTTCGAGGGCGCGACATGGAACCTCGTCTGTCTCGAAGCCGACATCCCCAACAAGGGGGACTATCGCACCAACCATATCGGTGCGCTGCCGGTGATCGTGGTGCGCGACGCCGATGGTTCGATCAACTGCTTTGAAAACCGTTGCGCCCACCGCGGCGCGCTTATCGCCTTCGACGACGGCGGCAATGTACAGAACAATTTCAAATGCATCTATCATGCCTGGAGTTACGATCTTGCCGGCAATCTCAGAGGCATCGCCTTCGAGCACGGCATCAATGGCCTAGGCGGGATGCCCGGCGATTTTCGCCGCGAGAACTTCAGCCCGCGCAAGCTCCGCACCACCACGCTCGGCGGCCTGGTGTTCGCCACGCTGTCACCCGATACGCCGCCGATCGAAGACTATCTCGGTGCCGAGATTCTCCAGCGCTTCAAGCGCGTGCTCAACCGTCCGATCCGGGTCATGGGCCGTTTCGTGCAGCCGCTGCCGAGCAACTGGAAGCTCTATTTCGAGAATGTCAGGGACACCTACCACGCCAGCCTGCTGCATCTTTTCTTCGCCACCTTCCGCATCACCCGCCTGACCCAAGGCGGCGGCATCATCGTGAGCCCGGACGGCGCTCATCATGCGAGCTACACGATTGCCGCGCCCGAGGGCGCCAATGCTTCCGCCTACCGCGAACAGGGCATCCGTTCCGAGCGCGACGACTACAAGCTGGCTGACCCGAGCCTGCTCGAATCGGTCAACGAATTCGACGATCCGATCCAGCTCCAGATTCTGTCGATCTTTCCCGCCACGGTTCTGCAGCAGATCTACAACTGCCTGGCGGTGCGGCAGATCGTGCCCAAGGGTCCCGACAGGATGGAGCTGCACTGGACCTATTTCGGCTATGCCGACGACACCGCGGAAATGACGCAGCGGCGGCTGAAGCAGCAAAATCTGGTGGGACCGGCTGGTTTCGTGTCGATGGAGGACGGCTGCGTCCCCGGCTTCGTCCAGCGCGGCATCGCCTCGGCCGGCGACAAGGTGTCGGTGATCGAGATGGGCGGTGATGCGGTCGAAAGCCAGAGGACGCGCGCCACCGAGGCCGCGGTGCGCGGCTTCTGGAAGGTCTACCGCGAGCGCATGGGCTATTGAGACATGGATGTCGCGCGTCTGGTCGAACTGAACGCCGCCTACGCGCGCATCATCGACGGCGGGCAGTTCGAAGCGTGGCCGGAGCTGTTCGACGACCCCTGTCTCTACAAGGTGACCACCGCCGACAATGTCGCGAGTGGTCTGCCCGCCGGGCTGATCTATGCCGATTCCCGCGGCATGCTGCGGGACCGGGTGTCGGCGCTGCGCAAGGCGAATATCTACGAGCGTCAGCGCTATCGCCATATCGTCGGCCTGCCCATCGTGCTGGGCCATGCCGGCGAGATTGTCGAGGTGGAAACGCCGTTCCTGGTCGTGCGCATCATGCGTGACGGCATGATGGATGTCTTCGCCACGGGCTGCTACCGCGACAAGGTAAGACCGGATGCCGGCGGTGCCTTGCGCTTCGTCGAGCGTGTTGTGATCTGCGACGGCGCCCGCTTCGACACGCTGGTCGCCATTCCCTTCTAGCGCCATGCGCATCGCCATCGCCCTCGGCGATCCCAATGGCATCGGGCCGGAAATCGCTGTCAAGGCGGCGCATCATGTCGCCGCGGACAGGAGCGTCGAGCCGCTCCTGGTCGGCGACGGCTTCGTCATCCGGCAGACGGCGGCACGCCTGGGGCTGGCTGCCCCGGCCTTCGTGGATGTGCCGCTGCTCGACCCGGAGGGTTATTCGCCGGGTCGGCTCGACTCGCGGGCCGGCAAGGCGACGGTCGGCTATGTCGAGGCCGCCGTGCGCCTGGTGCGCGAGGGCAGGGTTGAGGCGATCGTCGCCTGCCCGCATTCGGAAACCGCCGTCAATCGTGCCGGCATCGCCTTCAGCGGCTACCCCGGCCTGGTGGCGGACCTGACCGCGACGCCGCGCGAGCGCGTCTTCCTGATGCTGGCGGCGAAGGGCTTGCGCATCGCCCATGCCACCTTGCACGAATCGGTCGGGACGGCGCTTGGCCGGCTGACGCCCGATCTCGTGGTCGCGGCAGCGGAAGCCGTCGTGGCGACGGCCGGCAGGCTCGGCATTGTCCGACCGAGGATCGGCATCTTCGGCATCAATCCGCATGCCGGCGAAGACGGCCTCTTCGGCGACGAGGACGAGCGCATCACCAAGCCGGCGGTGGACCGGTTGAAACGAAACGGCATCGCCGCTGACGGGCCGGTCGGCGCCGATCTCATGTTGAGCGAGCGGAAACATGATTTCTATCTCGCCATGTTCCATGACCAGGGCCACATCCCGATCAAGCTGATCTCGCCGCTTCGCGCTTCGGCGCTCACCATCGGCGTGCCGCTGCTTTTCGCATCCGTCGCGCATGGCTCGGCCTTCGATATCGCCGGCAAGGGCATTGCCGACCCGACCGGCGTGATCGAGACGCTTGAGCTGCTGGCGGGTGCCGCATGAAGCGGCTTTCTTGACGTCCGGCCGTGCCGCCGCCTAGGCTCGCCGCAGGCATGCATGCTGGACGGGAGCGGCAAGATTTCCACCACAACGACGCATCCTTTCGCTGCGAACGTCACGCGGCTGGTTGATCTCATTCGTGTCGTCGTCCGCCGGCAGCCGAACGCACCGGCGATCGAATACGAAGGCCGGACGCGCACCTATCGCGAAATCTTCAACGCCGCGGCGCAGCTTGCCAACGGGCTGTTGCAAGCCGGCCTGGCGCCCGGCGATGCCGTCGGCATCCTGGCCGGCAACTGCCCGGAATACCTGGAAGTCTATCTCGCCTGCCAGCTCGGCGGTCTGGTCGCGGTGCCGCTGAACTACCGCTCGGTCGCCGACGACGTCGTCTATGTGCTCGGCAATTGCGCGGCTCGTGGTTTGGTGGTCGACACGACCTATCTGGCCGTCGCCGAAGCCGCCCTGCCGCGGCTCGATACGATAAATCCGAGTGCCGTGGTGGTGCTCGGCGGCCCGTTGCACCGCCGGCTGTGCAACGAGGGCGACACCGCGCTGCCGCCACCGGTGCCGCCGTTGGCGCCGGCAACCATCTTCTACACCTCCGGCACCACCGGCTTCCCCAAGGGCGCCATGATGAGCCACCTCAACGTGCTGGCGCGCCTGTCCTCCTGGGGCTGGGAATTCGGCCTCAATGCGACCGATGTCGTGCTGGTTCCCGGGCCGATCTTCCACATGTCGTTCTCCTCGATCGCGCTTATCACGCTGGCCGTCGGCGGGCGCGTGGTGTTGACGCGCGATTTCGATGCCGCGGCGGCGCTCGCTTTGATGGGGCGCTTCGGCGTCACCTGGTCCTTCCTCGTGCCGAAGATGATTTCGCTATTGCTCGAGGCGATGGCCGCGGGCGACGATCGGCAGGCCGGGGCCCGCCTGCGCGGCCTGCTGAGTTCCGGTTCCAGCCTGCCGAAGCCGGTGCTGGAGGCGCTGGTGCGGAATTTTCCCGCCGCGCGCATCACCGATGCCTATGGCTGGACCGAGACCGGCTGGGTGAGTCTCTGCCGGCACGAGGATCTGCTGCGCGGCAAGAATTCCGTCGGCCGGGCCGCCTTCGGCTGCGAGATCGCCGTCCTCGATGGCGAGGGGCGCGAATTGCCCGCCGGCGCGGTCGGTGAAATCTATGCCGCCAATCCCGTCACCTTTCTCGGCTACTACGGCAATCCCGCAGCCAGTGTCGCCATGCGGCGCGGCAAGTGGGAGACCGGCGGCGACGCCGGCTATATGGACGATGAGGGCCACCTGCATCTGGTCGACCGCAAGAACGACATGATCATCAGCGGCGGCGAGAATATCTATCCGGCCGAGATCGAGCGCATACTGGTCCAGCATCCGAAGATATTCGAGCTCACCGTGGTCGGCGTGCCGGACGAGAAATGGGGCGAATCACCCCGCGCCTGCGTCGTGCTGCACCCTGGCGCGAGCGCCACGCCCGACGAGATCATCGGCTTCTGCGACGGACGGCTCGCCCGCTACAAATGGCCGCGTTCGGTGGATTTCATCGATACCCTGCCGCGCAACGCCATGGGCAAGGTGCTGCGTCGCGAGTTGCGCGAGCGCTATTGGCAGGGGCACGCGGTGCGGCTGCGCTGAACACCCGTCACAATATCAATCGCGCGTGACGACGAGCGAGGCGTTCTGGCCGCCAAAGCCGAAGGCGTTTACCTGCAGCGTGCCATAGCGCATGTCCTTGGGTCGGCCGGTGACGACTTCGAACCGTGCCTCGGGATCCGGCTCGTCGGTGTTGGCGGTATGCAGAAAGCGGTGCTCGCGCATGCCGAGCAGCCCGGTGATGATGCTCATGGCGCCGGAGGCCGCGCCGCTATGGCCGATATGGCCCTTCAGGCCGGCCACCGGCAGACGGTCGCGGCGATCGCCGTGAACCCGGTTGATGGCGCGTATCTCCGCCGTATCGCCCTTCGGCGTACCCGTGGCATGGGCGATCAGAGCGTCGATCCCGTCGGCCGGCATCGCCGCATCCTGCAGCGCAAGTTCCATGGCGCGCGCCTCCCATTGCCCGCTCGGGTCCGGCGCCGAAGGATGATAGGCGTCAGCCAGCGTGCCGTAGCCGCGCACGTAGCCGAATATCTCGGCACCGCGCTGGCGGGCGAGGTCGCCGCGCTCCAGCACCAGCATGGCCGAGCCTTCGCCGACGACGATGCCCGATCTCTTCACGTCGAAGGGCAGCATGGCGCGGCGCGGGTCGGCCGAAAGTGCGGTCATGCCATAGAGGGTGCTGGTATAGAACAACGCCGGGACGAAGGCGCCGTCGGCGCCGCCGCCGGCCAGGCTGATGCCGCCTTCGGTGCCGCCGGCGATGACGGAATCCGCCTTGCCGCTCTCGATCAGCCAGGCGGCGGTGCCGATGGCATCGAGCGAGGATGCGCAAGCCGTGGTCACCGTCAGGTTCGGCCCATGCAGGTGATAGCGCATGGCGATCTGCGATGCGGCCATGTTGGGGTAGATCTGGATCTCGGTTTTGCGCGGGATGGCCCCGGGCCCCTCCTTGTCGAGCCGATGCTGCGCCTTCATCAAGGCCCGTGCGCCGCCGATGCTGGTGCCGTGCACGATACCGGTCCGCAGCGGATCCAGCTTTTCGAGACCGGCCTGCCGCACCGCCTGTTCCGTCGCCGCCAGGGTGAACTGGGCGAAGAGATCGGTGCCGTCTTCGATCTTTTCATCCATCCAGTCGCGCGGCACGAAGCCGCCGATGGTCCCCCACCAGGCCTGTTGCCCGGGGATCGCCGACACCCACGGCGCCGGCCTGATGCCGCAGGCCCCCGCCATGACCTGGGCATGGAATTCGTCCACCGCCAGACCAATGGACGAGATGATGCCCATGCCGGTAATCGCCACGTCGCGCATCGTCGTTGTTTCCCGCTCCTGGCCCGCTGCCGGGCGGCGGCATGATACACCTGAATGCCGCCGGGTTGGACGGCCGTTTGCCGTCGACGCCGAAACCGCCCTAAATAGCTGATCATGCTGAAGCCGCAGTCGCTGCTCTGTCCCCGGCCCGAAGGGCTCTATTGCCCGCCCGGAGACTTCTTCGTCGATCCGGTCCGGTCCGTGGCGCGCGCGGTGATCACCCACGGCCATTCCGACCACGCACGAGCCGGTCACGGCCTGGTGCTGGCGACGGCGGCGACGCTCGACATCATGCGCGTGCGCTACGGCGAGGGCTTCGCCGGATCGAGCCGCGCGCTGGCCTATGGCGAGGTCGTGGAACGCGACGGCGTAGGCCTGTCGCTGGTGCCGGCCGGCCATGTGCTCGGCTCGGCCCAGGTGGTACTGCGCTGGAAGGGCATGAGCATCGTCGTTTCCGGCGACTACAAGCGGCGGCGCGATCCGACCTGCCAGGCCTTCGAGCCGGTGTCCTGCGATGTCTTCGTCTCCGAGGCCACGTTCGGCCTGCCCGTGTTCCGTCACCCGCCGGACGGCGAGGAGATCGGCAAATTGCTGAAATCGGTGGCCCAGTTCCCCGAGCGGACCCATCTGGTCGGCGCCTATGCCCTCGGCAAGGCGCAGCGCGTGATCGCGCTCCTGCGCGAGGCGGGCTACGATCGGACGATCTTCGTGCATGGCGCGCTCGACGAGCTGAACGCGCTCTACGCCCGTCACGGCGTCGAGCTCGGTCCGCTCGCGCCTGCGACCTCGACGCGACGGCAGGATTTTGCCGGCGCCGTGGTCGTCGCGCCGCCGTCCGCCATCGCCGATCGCTGGTCGCGGCGCTTTGCCGATCCGCTCTCAGCCTTCGCCTCCGGCTGGATGCGGGTTCGCGCGCGAGCGCGCCAGCGCGGCGTCGAACTGCCGCTGATCATCTCCGACCATGCCGACTGGGACGAATTGACCGGCACCGCCGTCGAACTGCACCCCGCCGAGCTCTGGATCACCCACGGCCGCGACGAAGCCCTGGCCCGCTGGGCGGAGCTCAGCGGCATCGCCGCGCGCCCCCTGTCGCTGGTCGGCTATGAGGACGAGGACGTCTGATGCGCGCCTTCGCCGACCTGCTCGACCGGTTGAGCTTCACGCCCTCGCGCAACGCCAAGCTGGTGCTGGTGCGCGACTACCTGCGGGCGACCCCCGATCCCGAGCGCGGCTGGGCGCTCGCCGCGCTGACCGGCGAGCTCAGCTTCGACGTGGCCAAACCCGCCCTCATCCGCAAGGCGGTGGAGGCGCGCATGGATGCGGCGCTGTTCGCGCTCTCCTACGACTATGTCGGCGATCTCGCCGAGACGGTCGCCCTGGTCTGGCCGACCTCGGTTCGCGCCAACCGCGAGCCGGAGCTTTCCGAAGTGGTGGATGCACTTCGCGGTGCGGCCCGTGGCGCCGTGCAGCGGCTGATCGAGGGCTGGCTCGACGCGCTCGATGCGGCTGGCCGCTGGGCGCTGCTCAAGCTCTTGACCGGCGGCTTGCGCGTCGGCGTCTCCGCCCGCCTGGCGAAGCAGGCCTGCGCCGACATGGGCGATGTTGCCGTCGGCGATGTCGAGGAGGTCTGGCACGCCCTGGCGCCGCCCTATGACGACCTCTTCGCCTGGCTTGAGGGACGTTCCGAGCGGCCGAGCCCGGAGGCGCTGGGACGGTTTCGCCCCGTCATGCTGGCCCAGGCGATCGACGAGGCGAGCGATTTCGCCAAGCTCGATCCGGCCGACTATGCCGCCGAATGGAAATGGGACGGCATCCGCGTCCAGGCGGTGAGCGAGGGTGCCGTCCGCCGCCTCTATAGCCGCACCGGCGACGATATTTCCGGCAGCTTTCCCGATGTGATCGAGGCATTGGCCTTTCAGGGCGTGCTCGACGGCGAGCTGCTGGTGTTGCGCGAAGGGCGCGTGGCGCCGTTCGGCGACCTGCAGCAGCGGCTCAATCGCAAGACGGTCGATGCCAGGCTGCTGCAGGCCTTTCCGGCCGGGGTGCGCGCCTATGACCTGCTGGTCGAGGGAGCCGAGGACCTGCGCCACCTGCCATTCGCCGAGCGTCGACGACGGCTCGAGATCTTCGTCGGACGGACTCCGAACGACAGGATCGACCTGTCGCCGTTGCAGCCTTTCGCGACCTGGGCCGCGTTGACGGCGCTTCGCGCCGTGCCGCCGGCGGGCGACCCTCAGGCCGCCGAAGGCCTGATGCTGAAGCGCTGGGACTCGATCTACGAGGCCGGCCGCCCCAAGGGTCCCTGGTTCAAGTGGAAGCGCGACCCCTACCTCATCGACGCGGTGCTGATGTATGCGCAGCGCGGCCACGGCAAGCGTTCGAGCTTCTATTCCGACTTTACGTTTGGCGTCTGGAACGAGGGCATGTTGACGCCGGTCGGCAAGGCCTATTTCGGCTTCACCGACGAGGAGCTGCGGCGGCTCGACAAGTTCGTGCGCGACAATACGACCGAGCGCTTCGGCCCGGTTCGTTCGGTGCGCGCCGAGCGTGACTTCGGCCTGGTGCTGGAAGTCGCCTTCGAGGGCCTGCAACGCTCGCCGCGACACAAATCCGGCATCGCCATGCGCTTTCCCCGCATCAACCGCATCCGTTGGGACAAGCCTGCCCGCGAGGCGGACGAGTTGGCGCGGTTGACCGGGATGCTGTCGATGATCGAAGGCCGGATCAGGTCCTAGACTATCGCCCGGCAGGCGCGCCAGACCTTTTCCGGCGTCGCCGGCATGTCGAGGCAAGCCCCTGCCTCGCCCGGAATCGCGTCCGCGATGGCGTTCATGACCGCGGCCAGGGCGCCCGTCGTGCCGGCTTCGCCGGCGCCTTTGACGCCGAGCGGGTTGGTCGTGCAAAGCACGGGATGGGCGACCGCGGTAAGCGGCGGCAACAGGTCGGCGCGCGGCATGGCATAGTCCATGAACGAGCCGGCGAGAAGCTGTCCGCTACCGCGGTCGTAGACCGCGTCTTCGCAGAGTGCCTGGCCGACGCCCTGGGCGATGCCGCCATGCACCTGTCCCTCGACCAGCACGGGGTCGAGCACGGTGCCGCAATCATCGACCGCGGTATAGGCGGTGAGCGCTACGGCACCGGTCTCGGGATCGACCTCCACCTCGGCGATATGGCAGCCGTTCGGAAAGGTCTGCGGCACCTCGGCGCGGCCCCTGGTGTCGAGCGATTCGCTGCTTTGACCCCGCCGCTGCCGTTCGGCTGCCCAGTCGGCGACTTCGAACAACGACACCTGCCGATCGGTGCCGGCGACAACAAAGCGCCCGCCCGCATAGGCAATGTCGGCCTCGGCCGCCTCCAGCATCTGCGCGGCGAACCGGCGGCCCTTCTCCAGGACGAGATCGACCGTGTGCGCGACGGCGCTGCCGCAGGCCGTCGTCGAGCGCGAGGCGACGGAAGCCGAGCCGCCGAGGTCGAGGCGCGTGTCACCCTGGCGTACTGAGATCACCGCTTCCGGGATCCCCAGCCGCGCCGCGCCGAGGCGCCGGAAGAGCGTGGCATGCCCTTGACCCGAGGGATGCGCCGCCAGCGCAATGATGAGCCTGCCCTGGCCGGGAAAGCTGAGCGCGGCATTCTCGCCAGGCTGGCCGCCGGCGTGTTCGAGAAAGCAGGAGATGCCGAAGCCGCGCCGCTTGCCGCGCTCTTCCGATTGTCGGCGGCGCTCCGCGAAGCCGGCCTGGTCAGCAAGCCGCAGACCCCTGTCGAAGATGGCGGCGAAGTCGCCGCTGTCGTAGGCGGTGCCGATCGCGCTCGCATAAGGCAGTGACGCCGCAGCGATGAAATTGCGCCGCCGCAGCATAATGCCGTCGATGCCCGTCCGTCGTGCCGCGGCGTCGATCAGGCGTTCCAGCGCATAATTGGCTTCCGGCCGTCCGGCGCCGCGATAGGGGCCGGTCTGAACCGTGTTGGTGAAGATGCAGCGCACCGCGACGGCGATCAGCGGGATATGGTACATGCCGGGGAAGCAGCGGGCGAAATTGCTCGAAGCGATGAAGGCGCCGTGCGAACTGAGGAAGGCGCCCATGTTGGCGATGGCGCGGACGCGAAGCGCCAGGAACCGGCCGTCGCCGTCGAGCGCAAGCTCGGCATCGGTGATCGTGTCGCGTGCCTGATTGTCGCTCAGGAATGCTTCCGACCGGGTGGACATCCAGTGTACCGGCCTGCCGACTTTCCTGGCGGCGACAAGCAGGGCCGGATATTCCGCGTAGGCGGCTGTCTTCATGCCGAAGGCGCCGCCGACGTCGTCGGTCAGCACGCGGAGCTTGTCGCGTCCGATGCCCATGCCGGCGGCCAGTTGATCGCGCAGCATGCCGACGCCCTGGGACGGCGCCCGCAGCAGGTAGCTGTCGGATGCGGGATCGTAGGACGCGATCGCGCCGCGCGGTTCCAGCGAGGCGACGACGATCCGCTGATTGATCAGCGACAGGCGGATGACGTGCGCCGCCGAGGCGAGGGCATGCTCGACCTGCTGCAGGTTTTCAGCATGCTGCGGCTGCGGCCCCGGCCAGTCCAATGCGATGTTGTTCGGTGCTTCCGGCCAGAGGCATGGCGCATCGGCGGCCAGGGCATCGCGCAGATCGACCACGGCGGGCAACGGCTCGTAGTCGACCGCGACGAGTTCGGCCGCATCCTGCGCCTTCGCCAGCGTCTCCGCCACGACCAGGGCAACAGGTTCACCGACATGCATCGCGCGGCCATCAGCCAACGCCGGACGGTGCGGCACCACCAGTTGCGCGCCGCCGCGACCGGCCTGCGGCACCGGGCGCGAGACGTTGCCGAGGCCGGCGGCCTTGATGTCGTCCCCGGTCAGCACCGCAAGCACACCGGGAGCCCTGCTGGCGGCGGCGATGTCGATCGCGCGGACATGCGCGAAGGCGTGCGGCGAGCGGACAAAGCAGGCCTCGGCTTGGCCGCCGGCCCGCACGTCGTCGATGAAGCGCCCGCAACCTTGGAGGAGCACCGAATCCTCGATGCGCGGCGTCCAGTCGCGCGGCCGGTGATCGCTGATCCGGGCTGTCATGCCTGTGCCCTCTGCTCAACTGATCGATGCCGGATAGGAAGTCGACCGGCGCACTGCCGATCGCGCCGCGGAGACCTTGGCTCAACCGCCCTGCTGCTTGTGGCGGGCGTCGCCTGGACGGCTCCGGAACTCCGGCATCACTTCGGCGGCAAAGATGCGCAGCGCGTGCTTCGAGCCGGTCGCGTCCACCAGCAGGACGTTCTCGACGCCGCCAGCCTCCAGCCGCTTCAACCGGGCGACGATTTCGTCGGGCGTGCCGAGCAGGGCGGCATCCTCGCCGGCGATGTCGGTGTCGGCGAAGCTCGAGGGATTGTGATAGCGCTCGGCGCCAGGACCGCGCGCGAGAGTGCCGATCTGTTTCAGGACCTGGGCCCGCAGCGCGTAGGCGCGCTGCCGTTCGCCCTCGCTGGTCACGATATGCAGTCCGCGGGTCACGCCGACCTGGGCCGCGTGATGGGGCCGGCCGGATTGTTGCCATTCCTCGCGATAGGTGGCGACGCGCTCGACGGTCAGGTCGATCGAGCCGATCTGGTCGAGCAGCAGGTTGAAGCCATCGCGCGCGCAGCGGCGAATCGAGTCGAAGCTGCCGGCGCCCATCCAGAAAGGTGGATGCGGCTGCTGCATCGGCCGCGGTTCGACGACGATGTTCTCGAAGTGCCAATATTTCCCATGATGTGAAAATCGCCCGGGGCTGGTCCAGGCCTTGCGCAACACATCGAGCGCTTCGTCGTAGCGCTCGCCCGCCTCGCCGACCGGGATGCAGAAGCCGGAAAATTCGCCGTCGCGATATCCCTTGCCGATGCCGAAATCGACGCGGCCGCCCGAAACCAGGTCCAAGGTCGCGACCTGTTCGGCCAGCAGCACCGGATTGTGCCAGGGCAGCACGACGACGGCGGTGCCGAGGCGAATCCGCGAGGTGCGCCCGGCCAGATAGCTCAACAGGTTCAGCGAGGCCGAAACCTGGCCGACGCCGGTGAAATGATGCTCGACCAGGAAGACGCTGTCATAGCCGAGCTCTTCGGCCAGCAGTACATAATCGATGAAATTGCGATATCCCTGGCTGTCGCCCGAAGGTCCGCCGCCCGCCGATTTCGCGCCGCCAAACAGTCCAAATCGCATCGCGGTCTCCACACCCGCCCGCCGCAGGCTCTCAGCCCAGCGATCTTGGAACAAATGACGCCGAGCGACAAGGGCGGTTCGCTGCCGTGCTCGCCCGCGGTGCGTTGAGGCTGCGGCGTCACGCCCTGGCGCCACTCCCTGTTGCTTCAAGTTCCTTCAGGCCGCGTCGCGCATGACTTCCGACAATGTGAAACTCGTCGTCGAGCCGGCCGTCCGAGGCCGCGATATCGTGTTGCTGCATTTGCTGCCGTCCGATCGCATCGCCTTCGACCGCATCCAGCCGCGCCCGGCGACCGGACGCGGCGGGCCGTCATCAACGCATCAGACAAATTTCGCGATAGAATGGCTGCCGGCATCACGGCGGAACGGAGCTGCCATGGCAGCGCAGGGATGGCAGCAGCTTGTGGCCGATTGGCCCTGGTATCGCGGCACCGGCAGCTATCCGCTTCCCGCCTATTCGGAATTCATGCCGTCGCCGCGCCTCGGCCGCAAACCCTATGGCGATTGGGAGAGCTTCACTTTTCGCAACGACGACCCCTACGGCTGGCCCGTCTCGGAATATGAGGAGCAGGTCGAACTCGCACCGGGCCTCGGCATCATCGCCGGCGAGGTGATGCGCGCCTTGGTGGCGTTGGGCGAAGGCCGGGGCGTCAGCGGCATTGCCCGGAGCAAGCTCACCGGCAATCCCTATTGGCCGGCGCTGCTGGCGAGCCATGCCGGCCGCTTGCCGCACGAACGCTTCGTCCTCCTCATGCCGCTGGCGCTGAGCCGCACCCAGGACGACAAGGGCCGGGTGCGGTGGACGCTCTTCGGCAACAGCGAGCAGGGGCCCGCACGCGGCTTCTGGCGCGGCTTCTACGCCGATCCGGATACGGAGAATCCGGCCGAGACCGGCCTGAATTTCTTCCGCGATCTACTTCAACGAGCCTATGGCGAGAGCGCGGGAGATCTGCGCGACCTCCGCGCCGCCGGCTTTCGGATTCTGCCGGCGGGCGCCGATGGCGCCGTTCCCCATTGGCGCGAAGAACCGCTGCCGCGCTGGACCGAGCCGCTGCGGCTCGCCGACGGCGAAGCGGTTGCGGCCGTACGCTATCTGTTGACCTTCCGGCCTTTCGCGCTGCTGCCGGCAGCGATCCAGCAGGCGTATCTGACGGGAAGCCTGTGCCTGCTGCCGTTTCCCGGCAGTCTCCTGTTCTGGGGTGCGGCGCCCTATCGCAAGCTGGCGGCGGAGCTGCCGTTCGCGCTGCAGATCCCCTTGCTGCAGTCGATGGCGCGGCGCGAGAATCCGCGCGGCATCCGCATCCCGCAGTCGGGCTGGCTGCACGGGCCCCATGCCGGGCAAGGCAATCACGATGCGGACATGGGGCCGCTCCGCAATAGCTTCAAGCGCACCCATCGCTGGGCCCGCGTGCTGCGCCACGAGGACGAGCTCGAAGCCGTCACCCGCGAGGATCATATCCATCAGGTGCTGTTCAGCACCCATCCCGACGATGTCGGCCTCTACGGCAAGCCGATGGCGCGCAACGTCCAGCTCTGGTCTCCGACGTTCCATGCCGTGCTGGACGGACCAGGAGCCGACCGCATTGCCTTGGAACAGGCCCTGAAGGCACTCGAAGGCGGCGGCTCCTTCGGCTATCGCTTCTACTATCCGCCCATGCAGGTCGGCCGCCATGCGGTTTTCTGGCACCGGCCGCTGCTGGCTTTTCGCGAGGCGGCGAGCGGTGGTGCCGTGCTTCTCGCCGATGGGCCGCGCGGCTATTTCACCGCCTACGATATTGCCAAGCCCGATCTGCCCCGACCGGTCGAGTTGTGGCCGCGGCTGCTCGATCGCGAGTTGGAGCGGGCGGCGCTGGAAGTGTTCCAGCATGCGCGCACCGCCCTGCCGCACCAGGACGCATTCAACGTGCGCAAGCTCCTGGAGACCCGGCGGCTGCTCGGCGGCGAGCCGCTGTCGCCGGGTTTTGCGCGCGCGCTGCTCACCACGGCGAAGCACCGCAGTTTCGATGAGTGGCTGCAGTTGGCGACGGCGCATGCTAGCGACGCGGCGCGGGCGGGTAGCCTCGCCGAGGGGCTGCGCCGGTCGATCAGCCCGACGACGGGGCCGCTGCCGCCGTCGCTGACCTACGACCAGACGGCGGCGCGCGATTTCGAGGTGCGTTATTGGCAGATGATCGCCACCCTGGCGGAGGGCCGGTATCTCACCAAGAACAACAGCGACTGCATTCAGGATGCCTCCACCCGGAAGCATCTTGGCCAGCGCGACCGCGATCTTGATCGCCTCGGCGATTTCATCCTGGCGCACTATCGCCGGGCCGCGGCCGATGCCGGCATCGCCGACAAGGTCCTGGTCGGCGACCAGCCGTTCCCATGGCGCACCGACTTCGCCTTCCCCTGGATGAGCGGCTGGCAGAAGAACCAGTCGGGCGAGCTGCGCGAACGCAACCTTGTCATCGTCATTCCCGGCAACGATCGCTCACGGGCGGTGATCATGGCCGACCACTACGACACCGCCTACATGGAAGACCAGTACGGCTACGGCGCCAACAAGGGTGGCGATGGCGCCCGCCTGGCAGCGGCGGGAGCCGACGACAATCATTCCGCCACCTCGTGCCTGATGCTGGCGGCGCCGATCCTGATGCGAATGAGCCGCGAAGGGCGGCTACAGCGCGACGTCTGGCTGGTGCATCTGACCGGCGAGGAATTCCCGGCCGATTGCCTTGGCGCCCGGCATCTCTGCCAGGCCCTGGTCGAGGGCAGCATGCAAGTGCGCGGCGAGGACGATACCCTCAACGATCTCTCCGGCACGCGCGTCTGCGGGGTCTATGTGCTCGACATGATCGCCCACAACAACGGACGCAACCGCGACATCTTCCAAATCGCGCCCGGCAGCGGGCGGCAGGCGATGTGGCTCGCCAGGCAGGCGCATTTGGCGAGCGAAATATGGAATGCCGGAACCACCCTCTGGAACCGGCAGCCGGCGCGCCGCGGCCTCGGTCGCGGCCGGCGGAGCCCGCGAGGCGCCATCGTGCCCGGCGTGGCGCAGCATCTTGCGCTCCATGCCGAGGTGCGGCCGCATTACGGGCCGGGCAGCACGCTCTTCAATACCGACGGCCAGATCTTTTCCGATGCCGGCGTTCCCGTCGTCCTCTTCATGGAGAACTACGACATAAACCGCAAGGGCTATCACGACAGCCAGGACACGATGGCGAACATCGATCTCGACTATGGCGCGGCGGTCGCGGCGATCGCCATCGAAGCCGTGGCGCGTGCCGCCACCGAGCCTTTGCCACAAGCCGAAGGCAACGAGGGCTAACTTGCCAAGGCCTCGCCGCCGCGCCAAACAAAGCCGGCGTAAAGATAGATCTTTGCTGCCAGGCTGCCGTCTGCCATGAAGGACAGCTTGGCGTGGCTAAGCAGCCGCACGGGCAGGCCCGCACCAAGCTGCGCCGCATCGTCCGGAATGCGGCTGGCATAGGCCTTTTTGCCATCTCCCTCCAACTCGGCCGGTGCCCGCTGCCAGCC
>DATKQA010000411.1:0-2049 GCA_035523835.1 Candidatus Sulfotelmatobacter sp. | reverse complement strand
GAACAGCCTGGCGATCCAGGTGCAGCAGGGATTGAAGCGTGATCCGCATGCCGGGGACCTCTACGTGTTCCGCGGCCGCCGCGGTCATCTGGTCAAGATTCTCTGGCATGACGGGATCGGCATGTCGCTCTACGCCAAGCGGCTGGAGCGCGGCCGCTTTCTCTGGCCGTCGCCGGCCGACGGTACGGTCGCGATCAGCCCCGCGCAGCTGGCCTATATGCTTGAAGGCATTGATTGGCGGAACCCAGTTCGCACCTGGCGGCCGGCGGCGGCGGGCTGAGGCTGCGACCGTTTGACTCAGCCGCCAGCGGCAGTGCGGCACCGGTGTTACCAGCGTGCGACAATCCGGTTCGTGACGGCATCCGAAACGATCGAAGCGCTGACGGCGGCGCTCGCTGCCGAGCGCGAGGCGCGGCAGCAGGCCGAGGCACGGGCTTCCGGCGCCGAGGCGCTGGTCGCCTATTTCAAGCTGCAGATCGCCAGGTTGCGGCGCGAGCAGTATGGGCAATCCTCCGAGCGCCGCCGTAAATTGCTCGACCAGCTGGAGTTACAGCTCGAGGAAGCCGCGGCGACAGCGGCCGAGAACGAGACCGCTGCCGCGCCGGCCGGCAGCACGACGGTGCACCCGTTCGCTCGCCGCAAGCCGGTGCGGGCGCCGTTCCCGGCGCATCTGCCGCGCGAACGCGTCGTGATCCC
The DNA here is from genome assembly GCA_035523835.1 of Candidatus Sulfotelmatobacter sp. Lineage (GTDB taxonomy): Bacteria > Pseudomonadota > Alphaproteobacteria > Ferrovibrionales > Ferrovibrionaceae > DASQHM01. Next base: position 1,353 of record DATKQA010000411.1, on the reverse strand, counting down.
TGGCCCGAGCGCGTGCCCATGCTGCGGCGGCCGGCTCGCCAAGCTTGGCGAGACGATCACCGAGACGCTGGAGGTGGTGCCGCGGCAGTGGAAGGTGATCCAGACCGTGCGCGAGAAGTTCACCTGTCGCGCCTGCGAGAAGATCACCCAGCCGCCGGCGCCGTTCCATCCGATCGCACGAGCCCGCGCCGGGGCGAGCCTGTTGGCGATGATCCTCTACGCCAAGTTCGGCGAGCACCAGCCGCTGAACCGGCAGAGCGAAGCCTACGCCCGCGAAGGCGTCGACCTTGACGTCTCGACCTTGGCCGATCATGTCGGCGCCGGTGTAGCGGTGCTGAACCCGCTTACCGAGCTGATCCGCCGCCATGTGTTCGCCGCCGAGCGCGTGCACGGTGACGACACCACGGTGCCGGTGCTGGCCAAGGGCAAGACGATCACCGGTCGATTATGGACCTATGTCCGCGACGACCGGCCGTTTGCCGGGCCCGACCCGCCGGCGGCGGTATTCTTCTACTCGCGCAATCGCCGCGGCGAACATCCGGCGCAGCATCTCGCCGGGTACGCCGGCATCCTGCAGGCCGACGCCTATGCCGGCTTCGGCGAGCTCTATGACGGCAAACGCAGACCGGGGCCGATCACCGAGGCGGCGTGTTGGAGCCATGGTCGCCGCCACTTCTTCGAACTGGCCGATCTCAGGAAGGCGCCGCTGGCGGTCGAAGCGGTCCGGTGCATCGACGAGCTCTTCGCTATCGAGCGCACGATCAGCGGCCGCTCGGCCGGCGACCGCCTGACGATGCGGCAGCAACTCAGCCGGCCGATCGTCGCCGATCTCGAAGGATGGATGCGCACCGAACGCGCCCGGCTGTCGCGCCATGCCGAGACCGCCAAAGCGATCGACTACATGCTGACGCGCTGGCCAGCCTTCACCCGCTTCCTCGACGACGGCCGCATCTGCCTAAGCAACAACGCCGCCGAGCGCGCATTGCGCGGTGTTGCCCTGGGGCGCCGATCATGGCTGTTCGCAGGTTCCGACCGTGGCGGCGAGCGCGCCGCGGCGATCTACACGCTGATCGCCACGGCCATGCTCAATGACATCAATCCCCAGGCTTGGCTCGCCGACGTGCTCGCCCGCATCGCCGACCATCCCGCCTCCCGGCTCGACGAGCTGCTGCCCTGGCGGTGGAAAGCGACCCAGGGTCAAGCCATCGCTGCTTGATCACCGGCCCGCCGTGGTCTTCGGCGGATGCTTACGATGATGAGTCGCCCGAAGATTTGAACCATCCCAAAGCTGACGATAAGCATCATCGAAGCTCAAGTCGCCATTACATACTTTATCAGCGAACACCTTTACCG
>DATKQA010000410.1:0-2584 GCA_035523835.1 Candidatus Sulfotelmatobacter sp. | reverse complement strand
CGCGTCGGATGCAGCACCCAGCGGGTTTCGACCATGACGGCGAGCGTATTGTCGATTTTATGCGGTGCCAGATCGGCGGCGATCGCCTTCTGGTAACTGGCGACGTCGGGACCATGACCCGACATGCAGTTGTGCAGGCTGGCGCCGCCCGGCACGAAGCCGCCGGCTTTGGCGTCATAGGTGCCTTGGATCAGCGCCAAAAACTCGTTCATCACGTTGCGATGGAACCAAGGCGGGCGGAAGGTATGCTCGGCCACCATCCAGCGCGGCGGAAAAATGACGAAGTCCGCGTTGGCCGTGCCACGGACTTCCGATGGCGAGGTCAGGACCGTGTAGATCGACGGATCGGGATGGTCGAAGCTGACCGTGCCCATGACGTTGAAACGCGCCAGATCGTATTTGCAGGGCGCGTAGTTGCCGTGCCAGGCGACGACATCGAGCGGTGAATGGTCGAGTTCCGTCGCCCATAGATGCCCCATGAACTTCTGCACCACCTCGACCGGCCGGTCGGCGTCCTCGAACCACGCCGCGGGCGCCAGAAAGTCCCGCGGATTGGCCAGCCCGTTGGAGCCGAGGGGACCGAGCTCGGGCAGGCGAAACAGCGCGCCGTAGTTCTCGCCGACAAAGCCGCGCGCGGTGCCATCGATCAGTTCGACGCGAAAGCGCAGGCCGCGCGGCAGCACGGCTATTTCGCCCGGCGCCACATCGAGCACCCCGAGCTCCGTCGCCAGCCGGAGCCGGCCCGTCTGCGGCACGACGAGAAGCTCCCCGTCCGCGTCATAGAAAACGCGATCCACCATGGACCGGTTGGCGCGATAGACATGGATGGCGACGCCGGCGGCATGCGCAGGATCGCCGCAGCCGGCCATAGTCGTCAGCCCATCGACGAAATCGGTGGGTTCGTCCGGCAGCGGCAGGGGATCCCAGCGCAGCCGGTTCGGCGGCGTCTCCATCTCATCGAAGGGACCGCTTCTCAGCAAGCCGTCGTCGCGCCGCCGATAGGGGCCGTGGCTCGCGGTCGGCCGCAGACGATAGGTCCACGTGCGGCGCAAGTCCCCGCGCGGCGCCGTGAAGGGCGTGCCGGAAACCTGCTCGGCATAGAGACCGAAAGGCACGTGCTGGGGCGAGTTCTGTCCCTGCGGCAAGGCGCCGGCGACCGCCTCGGTGGCGAACTCGTTGCCGAAGCCGGAAAGATAGCGCTCCGGCGCCACCTCTCTCCGCGCCGCGGCCGCAGGTTGGCCGGGACGATCATGCGCATCGCGGGTCGGATTCTTAGCCATGACGATCCTCGCTGCCGGTTGGCGGGCAAGTCACCCGATTTTAGCCGCGGCCGTCGACCAAGGCAGCCCTTCAGTTGCCGGAGACCCGCCGCGCATGGCCGGCCCAATGGGGCTCGCGCAGGTCCTTGCGGCGCACTTTGCCGACCGGGCTCTTCGGCAACGGTTCGCTGCGAAGTTCCACCCGGCCCGGCCGCTTGTAGGCGCCGAGCCGCTCGCCGCACAGGCGAATCAGTTCCTCCGCCGTCACCGTCGCCCCCTCGCGCACGACGCAGACCGCCATCGGCGTCTCGCCCCAGCGTGCATCGGGAATGCCGAAGACCGCCGCCTCGATCACGGCCGGATGGCTTGCCAGCACGTTTTCCAGCTCGGCGGGATAGATGTTGAAACCGCCGGAGATGATCATGTCGCCGGCGCGGTCGAGCACATAGACATACCCGTTGCGGTCGACGCGGCCGATGTCGCCGGTCAGCACCCAGCCGTCGACGATACGCTCGCGGGTCGCCACCGGATCGTTCCAGAAGCCGCTCATCTGCCCGTCGCAGCGCACGGCGATCTGTCCCGCCTCGCCGCAGGCGACCGGCTTGTTGTGCTCATCCCAGATTTCCAGGTCGGCGAAGGGCAGCGGCAGGCCGCAGGAGCGGAGCGGCTCCGATCCCTCGACGGCGCCGAACCACTGCCGCGGTCCCATCATGGTCACCGGCACCGCCTCGGTCTGACCGTAGCCTTGCCAGAGCACGTCGCCGAAGATTCCGTGCGCCGTCAACGCCGTGGCATCGGTGATCGGTGCGGCGCCGATCTGCAGGCACTTGAGCTTCGACCAATCGCGGCTGCGAGCGGAGGGCTGCTGGTTGAGCAGGTTCAGCATGGTCGGCACCAGGAACATGTAGCCGACGCCCTCCCGCTCCATGATGTCGAGCGCACGGGCCGGGTCGAAATGATCCAGCAGCACGTTGCCGGCGCCGCTGAGCCACATCGGCACGAAGAGATAGCCCGAGCCGTGGCTGATCGGCCCGATATGCAGGCATTTGTCGCCGGGCACGATGGGCGGAAAGAGAAAGCACCAGTCCCGCCCCGCCGCGAGCCAGGCGCGGTGGCTATAGGCCACTCCCTTGGGCAGGCCGGTGGTGCCGCCGGTATGACGGATGATGTAGTTGTCGTCGGGCCGCACCGGCACATCGGGATCGCGATCGGGGAATTGCGCCAGCCAGCGCTCGTAACCTTCGTCGCGGATCACCACATGGGCGAGGTCCGGCAGTTGCGCATCGAACCCCGCCACTTCGCCCGCATATTTCCCGGTCACCACC
>DATKQA010000409.1:0-6117 GCA_035523835.1 Candidatus Sulfotelmatobacter sp. | reverse complement strand
TTATGCGTGCGGACCCAATATCGTGAAAGGCTACTGGAACAAGCCGGAAGCGACGGCGCAGACCTTCACCGACGGCTGGCTGCACAGCGGTGACGTCGCCCGCATCGACGACGAAGGCTTCGTCTTCATTCTCGATCGCGCCAAGGACATGCTGATCCGCGGCGGCGAGAACATCTACTGCGTCGAGGTGGAGGACGTACTCTACAGTCATCCGGCCGTCATGGACGCCGCCGTCATCGGCATTCCGCACAAGATCCTCGGCGAGGAAGTCGGCGCGGTGGTGCAGATCAAGCCGGGCTTCGCCGTCAGCGAGGCGGCGCTGCAGCAGCATGTCGCTGCGCGCCTCGCCGCCTTCAAGGTGCCGGTCAGGATCGAATTGCGCGACGAGCCGCTGCCGCGCAATGCCAACGGCAAGATTCTGAAGCGCGACCTGCGGCTGGCGCGGGCCTGAGACGACGCGGGAAGGACAGCATGCGATACGAAGAGACGCTCGCTTCGCTGCGCGCCATCGCGGCGGATTTCGCCGCCGGGCGCGCTGAGCGGCAGCGGCGGCGCCATCTCGACCCGGCCGATTTTCGCCGGCTTGCCGAGGCCGGGTTCCTGCTCACCGGTTTGCCGGTCGCGGAAGGCGGCTATTGGCAGGACGTGGTGCATTCGGCGCGGCCGATCTGCGCGCTGCTGCGCGTGCTGGCGGAGGGCGATCCGTCGGTCGCGCTGGTGGCGTCCATGCATCCGACGGTGCTGGCCATCTGGCTGCACCTGGCGGAGGCCGAGCCGGAATTCCAGGCGGCCTGGGCGGCACAGCGGCGGGCGATCTTCGACACCGTCAAGGCCGGCCATTGGTGGGGTACGGTCACCTCCGAACCCGGCAGCGGCGGCGACATCATGAAGACGCGCACCGCGGCGGTACCGGGCGCCGACGGTCGGTTCCGGCTCACCGGACAGAAGCACTTCGCCAGCGGTTCCGGCAACGCCGCCTACATGATCACCACGGCGCTGCCGGCCGGCGCCGACCTGCCCGACATTTTCATCCTCGACCTGCGCGGCATGCCCTGGGACGGCTCGCGCGGCATCCGGCTGGTGACGGAGTGGGACGGCCACGGCATGTCGGCGACGCAGAGTCACGCCTTCGCCTTCGAGGGGTTTGCCGCCGAACGCAATGCCTGGCCGGCCAGCGTGCGCCATGTCGGTCCGCTGGTGGCGACCTTCGGCGCCGCGGCCTTCACCGCCGTCGTCGTCGGCATCATCGATTCCGCCATGGCGGCGGCACGGACCTACCTGACGCCGAAGCGTGCCGCCATGCGCGCCTACGACCAGGTGGAATGGACGCGGATCGAGACCGAGGCCTGGCTGATCCAGCAGGCCTTCGCCGGCATGCTGGCGGCCATCGAAGGCGGCGACGGCGGCCGTGCCTACGCTGCCGGGTTGCACGGCAAGCTCGCCGTGGCGGAACTGGCGGAAAGTCTGATGCAGCGGCTCTGCAAGGTGATCGGCGGCGCGAGCTTCGCGCGCGGCTCGCCCTTCGGTGTCTGGGCCGCGGACGTTCGCGCACTCGGCTTCCTGCGCCCGCCCTGGGGCCTCGCCTACGAGCAGCTCTTCGCCAACACGCTGCTGCCGCCGGGCTAGCCGCTTCAGCCTTCCGGCCAGGCCGGCGCGTGGGTGCCGGGCGGCACCGTCGGCCGATCCCAGCGCGCCGGCGTTTCCGACAGCAGCGCGGCATGCTTCACCGCGCGGATCTCGCCGAAGGGCGAGGCGCTGGTTTCCATCAGGTCCTGCACCTCGTCGTAGCCCGGATCGGCCGCGGCGAAGCCCTGCGCCTCGCGGCCGAGCTGCCAGATCCACCGGCCGGTCTGGGCAAGCGAGACGCGCACCAGCCAACTGCCGCCCGCGCGCGCCTGCCGCGCCCGCGCCAGCATGGCGCCGAGCGCGATGAGGTAGCCGCTGGCATGGTCGAGCGCCTGGCAGGGCAGCTCCCTCGGTCTCTCGCCGCCGGCGGCGGCGCCTTCCGCCTGATTGAAGCCGCTCGCCGTCTGCACCAGGGAATCGAAACCGCGCCGTCCGGCCCAGGGGCCGAGATGGCCATAGGCCGAGAGCGAAACCTGCACGATGCCGGGTTTGAGCCGCGCCACATCGGCCGGCGCGAAGCCCAGGGCGGCGATGGCGCCCGGTCGGTAACCCTGGATAAAGACATCGGCGCCGGTGACGAGTCGTTCGAGCGCTCGCCGGCCTTCGCTGCTCTTGAGGTCGGCATGGGCCGACAGCTTGCCGCGGCCGGTGTCCCGGTCGAGCCATTCGAAGGTCGGCAGGTTCGCGGCGCCGATGCGCATGACCGTGGCGCCGTGCGCCGCCAGGGTTCGTCCGCCGACCGGCCCGGCGATGACGCGCGTCAGGTCGAGCACGTGCAGGCCGGAGAGCGGGCGCGGCCCGTCGGACAGGGCATGCGGCGGGGCTTCGCCGATCTTCTCGATCGCGATCGGCGGCAGGCTCGCCACCGCCGCGGCCTGCGCGTGGGCCGCCCATGCTTCGGGCGAGCGCAAGGCGGCAACCACGCAGCCAGCATCGTAGGCGCGGGTCTCGAAATCGACCGCGTTCCAGCGCAGCAGGGCCGCCTGCACCGCCTCCCGCGTCGGTTCGCAGCCGAGCAAGCTCAGCACCGCGTCACGATGATGCCGGAAGTTGGTGTGCAGCCGGACATGGCCGCCATCGCCCGTGCGATAGAGACCGGCGATGGACTCCCAGAGCGAGCCGATGCCTTTCCCGGCCACGCGGAGATAGCGCTCGCTGCGGAATTCCACCGCGGCATGGCGCATGTCGACGCGCACCCGCTGCCGACGGCCGGTGCGCTGCCGCCAGAGTTCGGCGGCGGCCAGGCCTGCGGCGCCGATCGAGGCTTGCGCCGCCGTGCCGACGCGGAACGAGGAAGGCAGCGCCGGCTCGTCGCCGGAAAGGTCGAGATCGTCAAGTGCCGCCACGTCGCCGCCGCAGCACTGCCAGAGCGCGGCGATCGCCGAGCGCGTTTGCGTCGTCGCCTTGCCGGACGTCATTCTCGGCCTCCTCCGTTGCCCGCACCGGCCGACCTTGTTGCCGCACGGCCGGGCGGTCAATCTTGAATCGGCGAATCAACCTGTGATTAGCTGGCCCCAGGGGGTGGGGAGAGTGCAGCGCCGATAGGTCGAGACAGGAAGGCGATTGCGACGGATACTCCCCGGTGAAAATCGTGTGGACGGCGGCGGCGCAACCGCCGCGTGGTGCAGGAGGCTCAACCTATGCGGGGAATGTCTGTATTTGGCGTGATGGCCATCGGTTTCACGGTCTACGGGCTTGGCGCGGTCGATCATGCGCAGGCCGCCGATGCGGTCAAGATCGGCCTGATCATGCCGCTCAGCGGCAATGCGGCGAGCGCCGGCCAATCGGCGAAAGCGGCCGTGGAACTGGCGGCCGACATCATCAATGGCAGCGACAAGGCTTTCGGCAGGCTGCCGCTCGCCGGCGCCGGCGGCTTGCCAGGGCTCGGCGGCGCCAAGCTCGTCATCGATGCCGCCGACAACCAGGGCAGCCCGGCGGCCGGCCAGAGCCAGGCGCTCAGGCTGATCACCGAGGACAAGGTCGACGCCATCGTCGGCGCCTACCAATCCTCGGTCAGCCTGACCGCCAGCGCCGTGGCGGAAAAATACGGCATTCCCTTCGTCTGCGGTGATTCCGTCGCCGCGAACCTGACGCAGCGCGGCTTCAAGACCTTTTTCCGGGTCACGCCGGTGGCCTCGGATTTCGCCAACAACTACATGCAGTTTCTCGCCGACCTCGGCAAGGTGGGCCATCCGGTGAAGACCATCGCCATCGTCAACGAGAACACCGACTACGGCACCTCGGTCGCCGGCTCGGTGCAACAGGCGGCGAAGAGCCACGGTTTCGAGGTGGTGGCGCAGATACCCTATAACGCCAACGGCGCCGACGTGTCGTCGCAGGTGCTGCAGCTCAAGCAGAAGAATGCCGACGCGGTGATCTTCATCAGCTACACCGCCGACACCATCCTTTATATGAAGACGATGAAGAGCCTGGACTACAAGCCGCACGTGCTGATCGGCGACGATTCCGGCTTTTCCGATCCGGCCTTCATCACCGCGGTCGGCGATATCGCGCAAGGTGCGATGAATCGCAGCGCCTGGGACATCGGCAAGCCCGGCAGCGCCACCTACAAGATCAACGATCTCTACAAGAAGAAGACCGGCCACGATCTCGACGACACCAGCGGGCGCGACATGCAGGCGATGTTCGTGCTGGCCGACGCCATCAATCGCGCCGGCTCGACCAAGCCGGACGCGATCATCGCCGCGCTCAAGGCGACCGACCTCAAGCCCGACCAGCTCATGATGGGCTATCGCGGGGTGAAGTTCGATGCGACCGGCCAGAACGTGCTGGCCGCGACCTATCTGATCCAGCTTCTCGGCAAGAACTACGTGGCGGTCTGGCCGGCCGCCAGCGCCCAGCATGCCATCGTCTATCCCTATCAGGGCTGGACGAAGTAGCGTGCGCCGCGGCTGGCGGCGCCTTCGCCGATGCTGCTGTTGCAGGTGATCGTGGGCGGCCTCCTCATCGGGGCCGTCTACGCGCTGTTCTCGTCGGGGCTCACGCTCATCTGGGGCATGATGAACGTGATCAATTTCGCCCACGGCGAGTTCGTCATGCTCGGCATGTATGTCGCCTACTGGACCTACGTGCTGCTGCATGGCGGGCCGCTCGAGTTCGGTCCGCTTGCGGCAGTGCTGCTGTTCGTGCTCGGCATGGTGGTCTATCTCGGCCTGATCAAGCACGTCATCCGCGGCTCGATGCTCGGGCAGATTCTCTCCACCTTCGGCCTGCTGTTCTTTCTGCGCTATGCCGCCTTCTGGGCCTTCTCGGCCAATTTCGTCACCCTGCCGGACGATCTCATCGGCGGCAGCCTCGACATCGGCGGCGTCCTGGTCAGCCTGCCGCGGCTCGTCGCCGGTGCGGCGGCGCTCCTCTTGACGATCGGCCTGCATTTCCTGCTGACGCGCACCATGCTTGGCAGCCGCCTGCTCGCGGTCGCCGAGGACCGCGACGCCGCCATGCTCATGGGCATCCGCCCCGACCGCATGCAGTCGCTCGCCTGGGGGCTGGCCGGCGCCGCTGCCGGATTGGCCGGGGCGCTCATCGCCACCTTCTTCCCGATCTCGCCGGTCGTCGGCGAAAGCCTGGCGCTCATCGGTTTCGTCGTGGTCACCCTCGGCGGTTTCGGCAGCGTGCCCGGCGCACTCCTTGCCGGCCTGCTGGTCGGCCTGGTCCAGGAGGTCTCCGGCTTCTATTGGGGGCCGGTCTACAAGGACATCGTCGTCTATGCGCTGTTCGTCGCCGTACTCTGGATCAGGCCGCAGGGCTTGCTGGGGGCGAGATGAGGCGGCTCGGCTGGCTTTGTCTCGGCGCAGTTCTGCTCGGCTATCCCTGGCTCCTTTCCGGCGCGCTGTTCCAACGTTTCGGCGCGCTGATCCTGCTCTGGGCCATTGCCGCCTCGGCTTGGAACATCATCGGCGGCCTGGCCGGACAGGTCTCGGTCGGCCATGCGGTTTTCTTCGGCGCCGGCGCCTACCTGCCGCTCCTGGTGTTCAACCACTGGCAATGGCCACCGCTTGCCGGTGTGCCGCTCGGCGTCCTGGTGAGCATGGCGGTGGCGCTGGTGATCGGCGTACCGACCTTTCGCCTGCAGGGACATTATTTCGCCATGGCGACCATAGCCGTCGCGGAACTGATCCGCCTCCTGGTCGGCAACTGGGATTTCGTCGGCGCCGCCATCGGCCTCTCCGGTCCCGCCGTCTCGCGCGGCTGGTGGGACCTCTCGTTCCGCGGCGTGGTGCCCTACTACTACATCTTCCTGGTCGTGCTGGCCGCGCTGCTGCTGGTTACCTGGCATCTGCAGCGAAGCCGCATGGGCTACTATCTCCGCGCCATCCGCGCCGGCGAGCGCGCCGCCCGCAGCCTCGGCGTGCCGGTGCGCCGCTACAAGCTCTATGCCCTGATGCTGAGCGCCGCCTTCACCTCGCTCGCCGGCTCGCTCTATGCCGTGATGATCGGCTTCGTCGATCCCGACAGCACCATCGGCAT